>DASUIL010000205.1:0-17747 GCA_036273075.1 Fluviicoccus sp.
GGCTTCCTTGAGGCGCACGGCCAGATCGGCCGGCATGCAGCCGCAGGCGGCAAAGCCGTCAAGGATTCGCACATTGTCGGAGTAGCGGGCGAGCTCGGGATACGTATTCGCCCATGCCAGCACACCATATTGCACCATGAACTCTATATCGACAATACCGCCGGCGTCGTGTTTCAGGTCAAAGACATGGCTGCCGGGGTTTTTGGCGGTGCTGGACAGGTGGTCGCGCATCTTCTGGCGCATTTCCAGCACCTCGGCGCGCAATTTGGCCGGGTCGCGCGGCTGGCACAGCACCCGGCGGCGCAAGTCATCGAACAGGCGGCCCAGCGCTTCGTCCCCCGCCACCAGCCGCGCCCGCACCAGCGCCTGGTGTTCCCAGGTCCAGGCATGATGCAGCTGGTATTCTTCCTGCGCCTTCAGGCTGCTGACCAGCATGCCGGAATTGCCGGAAGGCCGCAGGCGCATGTCCACTTCATACAACTGTCCGGCGGAGGTGGAGGTCGTCAACAGGCTGATGATCTTCTGCGCCATGCGCGCATAGAACTCACCGCCGCTGATCGGCTTCGGACCGTCGGTGTCGTCATCGTTGGCGACATTGTGCACGAAGACCAGATCGAGGTCGGAGCCGTAACCCAGTTCGATGCCGCCCAGCTTGCCGTAACCGGCCACCATGAAGTCGCCGGTGGACAGCGAGCCATCGGCGCGGCGGGGAAAACCGTAGCGGGCCGTCATCTGCTGCCAGCTCAGGCCGACCACCGATTCGAGCACGGCCTCAGCAATCCACGACAGGTAATCGCTGACCTTCATCAACGGCAAGGTGCCTTGCAGGTCGGAAGCCGCCACGCGCAGCACATGGCTCTTCTTGAAGATGCGCAGAACACGCATCTGCTCCTCCACATCATCGTGCGGCACGCGCAGCAACTGCTGGCGCAGTTCGGACAGCAACTGCTCCTTCTGCGGCGGCATGTAGAGGGTTTCAGCGTTCAGCAACTCGTCCAGCAGCACCGGGTAGCGGGCCAGTTCAACGGCGATCCACGGACTGGCGGCGCACAGCGTCACCATGCGCTGCAAGGCGGCGGGATTTTCCAGCAGCATCACCAGATACGAGGTGCGGCGCAGCACCGACTCCACCAACGGCAGGCAACGCTCCAAGGCCAGATCGGATTCGGCGTGGGCGCTGATTTCCTCGATCAGCAGCGGCATGAACTGGTCCAGCCGCTCGCGGCTGAGCAACGGCAGCGTGCGCAGGGCGCGACCGGAACGCAGCGCCTGCAGACGCTCAGCGGATTCGGCCGGTTGTCGGAAGCCCAACTCGGCCATGACTTCCGCACTGACGTCGCAGCTGTCCAGCCACAAGGCGCGCGCCTTGTCACCGGCGGGCGTGGCCGTCTTCGCTTCGACCCGTTCCACCACCACCAGCCGGAACTGCTGGCGCACCTTGTCGCGGTGGCTTTCCAGCGCGGCATAGAAATCCGCCCAGCCGGCAAAGCCCAGGCTGGCGGCCAGACGCGCCTGCCCGGCGGGCTCCAGCGGCAGCAATTGCGTCTGGTGGTCGTGCAGCGCCTGAATGCGATGCTCCACTTGGCGCAGGAAACGGTAGGCGGCGGCCAGGTCGTCGCGCACGGCGGCGGGCAGCAGGCCCAGATCAACCAGCACGTTCATCACCGGCAGCAAGGGCCGCTGCTGCAAGGCCTTGTGCACGCCGCCACGGATCAGCTGAAAAGCCTGCGCAATGAATTCGACATCGCGGATGCCGCCGGAACCAAGCTTGACGTTGTCGGCCATGTCCTTGCGCCGCACTTCCCGCTCGATCATGCCCTTCATTTCGCGCAGCGCGGCAAAGGCGCTGAAGTCGATATAGCGTCGATAGACAAAGGGCCGCAGGGTGGCCAGCAACTCTTCGCCGCCCGTCAGATCGCCCGCGATCGGCCGCGCCTTGATGAAGGCATAGCGTTCCCACTCGCGACCGTGCTGCTCGTAATAGCGTTCCATGGCGGTGAAGGACAGAGCCAGCGCACTACCGTCTCCCCAGGGCCGCAGGCGCATGTCGATGCGGAAGACGAAGCCGTCGGCCGTAACCTGATCGAGCAGTCGGATGACGGCCTGCCCCAGCTTGATGAAATATTCCTGGTTGCTGATGCAGAACCTGCCGTTGGTTTCCCCCGGCTCGGCGTAGGAGAAGATCAGGTCGATGTCTGAGGACAGGTTCAGCTCCTGCGCGCCCAGCTTGCCCATGCCCAGCACCACCATGCGCTGGATCTGCCCGGAGTCCTCGCCCAGCGGCTCGCCGTGACGCTGTTTCAGCGGGCCTTCGGCAAAGGCGATAGCGGCATCGACCGCCGCTTCGGCGAACTCGGACAGTTCGTCGGTCAGTTCTTCCAGCGAACACAGCCCGTTGACGTCACGGTAGACCCAACGCAGCATCTCGCGGTTGCGGTAACGGCGGATACGCTGCATCCAGTCGGTCTCATCCGTCACCGCGGCCAGTTCCGCCGCCAGTGCGGCGGCGTAAGAGGGGCGGGTGTTGGCGCAGTCGAATTCCCCGGCCAGCGCCATGGCTGCGCACTCGGCGGGAAAGCGGCAAAGCACATCCGTGCAGAACTCGCTGGCCAGGACCAGTTGCCGCAGACGCTCCCCGGACAGCGCGGAGGGCGCCGCGTCAAACCCGGCGGCGGCCAGCGCCGCGCGGCAATCATCAAGTTTCTTGGTCAGCAGGCTTTCCAGGGCGGCGTCAAGCATCGGACTCTCCAGGACGGTCAGGCAGACAAGGCGTTTCGGATGACCCCGATGATACGCTCCTGCTCCGGCTCCGTCAGTGTCGAGCCGGAGGGCAGGCAGATCCCGTCGGCGAACAGGCGGTCGGAAACGCTGTCGCCATCCTCGCCGTGCGCGTAATGGGCGCAGCCGGAGAACAGCGGCTGACGATGCATCGGTTTCCAGATCGGCCGTCCCTCAATCAGTTCGCCGGACAGCGCTTTCAGCAGGTCGGCCGGACGCACATCCGTTTCCCTGACGTTGAGGGTCAGGGCGCTCAGCCAGTGCGTGCAGCGGCCGAAGTCCGGTTCAGGCATCAGCGTCACCGGCAATCCGGCCAAGCCCTCGGCATAGCGACGGTAGATCGCCTGCCGGGCGGCGATGCGCTCCTCGATCACCCGCAACTGGCCGCGACCGATTCCGGCCAGCACGTTGCTCATGCGGTAGTTGTAGGCCACCTCCTTGTGCTCGTAATGCGCGGCGGGTTCCCGCCCTTGAGTGGCCAGGTACTTGGCGCGCTGCACGTATTCCGGATTATCCGAGACCAGCATGCCGCCGCCGGAGGTGGTGATGATCTTGTTGCCGTTGAAGGAATAGATACCGATGGCGCCCAGTGTCCCGCTGGACTTGCCGCGATAGGTGGCCCCCAGCGATTCCGCCGCGTCTTCCACCACCGGGATGCCGTAGCCGTCGCAGAGCGCGACGATCGGCGCAAGGTCGGCGCTCTGACCGTAGAGGTTGACCACCACCACCGCTTTCGGCAGCCGCCCGACCGCGTCCGCCGCCTTCAGGGCGCGAGCCAGCGCAGCAGGCGACATGTTCCAGGTGTCCGGCTCGGAATCAATGAACACCGGATTCGCGCCCAGGTACAGGATCGGGTTGGCGCTGGCGACAAAGGTCAGGGTGGAGCAGAAAACATTATCGCCGCGCCCGACACCGAGGATGTGCAGGGCCAGATGGATGGCGGCGGTACCGGAACTGAGGGCGGCGGCATGACCGACACCGACATAGGCGGCCAGCTCGGTTTCGAAGGCGTCCACGTTCGGGCCCAGCGGCGCAATCCAGTTGGTCTGGAAGGCCTCTTCCACATATTCGCGCTCGAAGTCGCTCATGTGCGGCACCGACAGCAGGATCGGGGCATGGATGTCGCGGCGGGTGCGCAGGCCGACCGGCAGGCCGTCGGCATCAACCACCGGCAGATGCTCGATGCCGTGCCGGTTCATCAGCGCCAGGGCCTCCTGGGAGGAGGTCGCGGCGGAAATGGTCACCGGTGTCATCGCGGGCAGCGCCGTCAGGGTATCATCCAGCGTTTTGCCGGACAGCAGGCAGCGGCGGATATCGCCGTCGGTGACCGCGCGGGTCAGCCGGCCGGCAGCGTCCACCAGCAGCAGGATGCGCTCCCCGGCCCGGTCCAGTTGTTCCATGGCGGCGCGAACGGTGCAGTCGCCGCGTACGATCAGTTCGGAAACCTGTTTTTTCATTGAGTCGCCTATTTCCAGCGGGCCGGACAGCCCTTCGCCACCACATCATCGGGAATATTTGTCGTCACCACCGCGCCCGCGCCGATCACTGCGCCATCACCGATGGTCAGGCCGGGCAGGATGGTTGCGCCTGCGCCCACCAGCACCCTTTCCCCCAGTCGCACGCCGCCGCCCAGCGTGGCGTTCGGCGCGACATGGCACCAGTCCCCCACCCGGCAATCATGATCGATAACCGCGCCATGATTGAGGATGACGCCCCTTCCCACCACGGCCGCCGGGCCGACCACGGCCTGCGCAGCGACAAAGGAGCCTTCGCCAATATCGGCGTGCGCGGAAACACAGGCCGCCGGATGCATGACCGAGGCCACCGCCGCACCCCGGTCAAGCAAGGCCAGTGTCAAGCGACGCCGTACGGCATTGTCGCCGATGGCGACATGGCAAACCTCACCCGGCTGCACATCCGCTGTGCCGCCGCTGATCGGCAGCCCTGGCAGCAAGGACGAACCCTGACGGGCGGCATTATCATCGCGGACACCCAGGGTGCGCGACGGGCTGCCACAAAGCACGGCATCCGCCACGACACGGGCATGCCCTCCGGCCCCCACCAGCCATAACGGGCTATCCGGACACTCAGTAGGCATTGGACTTCTCCAGCACCGCGCCTTGCAACGGCAAGGAGGCCAGCAGTCCGGCAATCCGCCGGGCGGCGTGACCGTCACCGTAACAATTCACCCAGCCGCCGCGCCCCGGCAATTGCAGAGCCGCCAGCGCACCGGCCTGAACTGCGGCTTGCAGCGGTTCGACATCCACCACATTGCCGCTCTGTTCGCGGTCGCGCTGCCGGTCGCCGATATTCAGCACCGGCAACTGGAACGACGCCGCCTCGATGATGCCGCTGGAAGAATTCCCCGCCAGCAGGTCCACCTGCGCCAGCGCCTGCAGGTACAAAGGCCGGGGCAAATGGGTCAGCAACCGGATGCGGCCCGCATCCGCGAAGGCCTGCAGGACCTCGCGAACCGCATTGCCGCCCGCATCGGCGTTCGGCATCAGCGCCAGCAACTGCATTCCAGCCGCCAGCAGGCCATCAATACTTTCACGGGCCTGGACAGCGGCTTCATCGGCCGTCTGCACTACCGGATGGAAAACAAACAGGGCCACCGGGTCTGACGGATTCAATCCATAGGCCTGACGCCATTCCGGATTCGGCTGGCGGACAAGATCCGCCAGGCCGTCCAGGCCGGGAGCGCCGGTGAGGTGAATGTACTGCGGACGCTCGCCCATGCGGATCAGGCGCTCGCGCGCACCGGCCGTCGCCACGAAATGATGATGCGCCAGCTTGGAGATGGCGTGGCGCACCGGCTCGTCAACGGTTCCGGAGCGCTCGCCGCCATGCAGGTGCGCCACCGGGATGTTCTGGTAGAGCGCGGCAATGGCCCCGGCCAGCATTTCGCCGCGATCTCCCAGCAACAGCAGCACATCCGGTCGCCGCGCCGCCATATGGTGCGCCAGTGCAGTGGTAATCCCCCCCACTGCCGTGGCCATCGCCTCGCCGGTGGTGGTATCGACATTGACCGGGATTTCCACCGAAACCGGCAGCCCGGCGGCGCGGATGTCATTGACCGTCATGCCATAACGGGGTGACAGGTGCATGCCCGTCACGGCAATCTCCAGCGCAAGCCCGTCGGTTGCCTGGATTTCGCGCAAGGTTTGCGCCATCAGGCCGAAATCGGCGCGCGTGCCGGTCAGGTAGAGAATCCGGCGGGCCGTCATGCCAGGTCGGTCCATTCCAGCGTTGCTCCGGCGCTCAGGTCGCGCGCATAGCGGCGCTGCCCGATCACTTCGTTCAGATGCTTGGGCGCGATTCCGGTTCCCGGACGCAGCAGCACCAGATCCTCTGCCGTGACGGTGGCTCCGGCGGCGACATCACGGCCCAGGGTCAGGCTGCGGCGCACCAGCGCCCGCACCGGCAGTTCCGAGGGCCGGGGGGTCTTGACGCCGTCCCCCAGCGCCAGCCCGACATCGCGGATGGCGCGCACCATGGCGGCCAGTTCCTGCGGCTCCAGCGAGGCGGCGTGATCCGGGCCGGGCAGCGTCCGGTCCAATGTGAAGTGCTTTTCGATAACGCGCGCGCCCAGGGCCACGGCGGCTATGGCGACCGTGATTCCGGCGGTATGGTCGGAATAGCCGACTTCCACGCCCAGTTCCGCCGCGATGGTGCGCATGGCCAGCAGATTGACGTCCTGCGGCTGGGCCGGATAGTTCGAGGTGCAATGCAGCACGGTCAGGAAACCCGGCGGCAATCCGCCCAGCCCGGACTGACGACGCGCGTCGCGGATCACGGCGACCGCCTCGCGGATTTCATCGAGGTCGCCCATGCCGGTGGACAGGATCAGCGGCCGGTTGCGTTTCGCCAGCTCGGCCAGAAAGGGATGGTTGGTCAGCTCGCCGGACGGAATCTTGATGATGTCCATGCCCAGTTCCAGCAGGAAATCGGCGGCCTGCAGGTCAAACGGTGTTGACATGAAGCGGATGCCTTTCTCCCGGCAGCGCTCGGCGACGCGGCGATGGGCCTCTTCCGACAGTTCCAGCGCCTTGAGCATGGAAAACTGGTCGCCTTCCCCGGTCTGCCGCTTTTGGTATTCGGCCTTTTCGGCCCCGGCGCGTACCAGGGTTTCGGCGCGGAAGGTCTGGAACTTGACAGCATCGGCACCGGCGGCGGCGGCCACATCCACCAGTTGCAGGGCCAGCTCCGGCGAACCGTTATGGTTGACACCGGCTTCGGCAATAATGAAACAGGCGGGAGTCTGCGCCATGTGCTTCCCCGGGTTCAGGCGTTCAAGGGCAACCGGCGGCGCCGGGCCGCGCAGGCCTCGGCAATCATCCAGTCAAAGGGAGTATCAATATCCAGCGCCTCCTCCGGATCTTCCGTCACCAGCGCCAGGGTATTGTCGGTATAGAACCCCCGGCGCTCCAGGATGCAAGCGCGCGAGGCGATATAGATCAGGCCGTTCAGCTCGTAGGCGGGCGGCAGGTCCTGCTTGCGCAAGGTCAGCGACTCCACACCCGGATAGGGGCGCAGGCGGCCCTCGGCATCAATCTGGCGGCACCACGACGGCGGCGTGCGGGCGGGACTGACCGACACCACGCTTTCCCCGCCACCGGAGGCAAACAACTGGACAGCGCGACGGATGGTCTCCGGCGACCGGAACGGCGATGTCGGCTGCAGCAGCATTACCGCATCCGGAAATTTCCCGTCCGCCGCCAGTCGCTCCAGCACTTCAACCGCCACATCAATGACGGCGGCTTCATCCGTCGCCAGCGCCGGGCTGCGCAGGCCGGGAAAGGCCGCGCCGTAACGGACGGCCAGATCAGCCATGGCCTCGCTGTCCGTCGAGATCAGCACCTCGGTCAGCGCCCGGCTGGCCAGCGCGGCCTCGATCGTCCAGGCCAGCAGGGGCTTACCGTCCAGCTCCCGCACATTCTTGCCCGGCAAGCGTTTCGAACCGGCGCGGGCGGGGATGATTCCGATGACGGCAGGAGTCGCCATCTCAGCACTCCAGGAAGTTCTGGAGAATCCTCAGCCCGGACTCAGCGCTCTTTTCCGGGTGGAACTGGCAACCCCACAAGCGCCCCTTCTGGATGGCGGCGCAGACCGGAATACCGTCATAATCGCACTCGGCCAGCAGGTCGGCGGGATCGGCTGGCAAGGCGCGGTACGAATGAACGAAGTACATGGCCTCGCCTTCCGGCAGGCCGCGCAGGATGGAGTCATCCCAGGACGCGCGCCCGGCGGGCAGCCGCAATTCGTTCCAGCCGATGTGGGGAATCTTGTGCGGGCGGCCATCGGCACAGAAATCAGGAATACGGTCCACCTGACCGGCCACCAGCCCCAACCCGGCGTGACTGCCGAATTCGGAACTGCCATCCAGCATCATCTGCATGCCCAGGCAGATACCCAGAAACGGTTTCCCGGCCGCCGCGTGACGGCGGACCGGTTCGATGAAGCCGCGCTCTGCGAGTTGCTGCATGCCGTCGGCAAAGGCGCCGACACCCGGCAGCACCAGCAGTCCGGCCTGTTCCAGCGACGCGCCGTCTTCCACGATCGTCACTTCCGCACCCAGATGCTCGAAGGCGCGCGCCACATTCAGCAGGTTGCCGCTGCCATAATCAATCAGGGTCACATTAGGCATGATGTCTCACATGAATCTCGGCCTGGCGGGCGGCTTCGCGGATTTGCGGCAGGGTCAGGCGGCGGTAATGCAACACATCGGCCATCGCCACGGCATCCGCGCCAGAGTCCCGGACCACGCTGACCAGATCGTCGGTGGAGCCCATGCCGCCGCTGGCGATCACCGGCACCTGCACCGTGGAGGCCACGGCCTTGACCAGCGCCTGGTCGAAGCCCTTGCGGGTGCCCTCGCGGTCCACCGAAGTCAGCAGGATTTCTCCCGCGCCAAGCTCGACAGCGCGGCGCGCCCACTCCACCACATCCAGGCCGGTGCGTTCCCGGCCGTTGTCGGTGTAGGCCTCCCACTTGCCTTCGCCCACCTGTTTCGCCTCGATCGACAACACCATGCACTGCGATCCGAAACGCTTGGAAATCTGGCGGATCAGTTCGGGATTGGCGATGGCGGCGGTGTTGACCGCGACCTTGTCCGCGCCGGAACGCAGCAGGTGGCGCACATCATCCGTGGAACGGATGCCGCCGCCGACCGTGATCGGGATGAAGACGTTGCGCACGGCGCGCTGCACGATATCGCTGAGGTTGTTGCGACCGTAGAGGCTGGCCACGATATCCATGTAGATCAGCTCGTCGGCCCCGGCCTGGTAGTATGCGGTGGCGAATTCCTGGGGATCGCCCATGACCCGCAGGCCTTCCAGGCGGATCCCCTTGATCAGGTTCGGCCCCTTGATGTCGAGGCGCGGAATCAGACGGACATTCGCCATTATTTGTATTCGTCCATCCACACGGCATGACGCTGCTTCCACTGCCCTTCCTCGAATTTCCAGAGGTGCGGGGAACGGAAGGTATCCGTCAGGCGGTCAAAATAGGCGCGGTCCATAATCGGGCTTTCGAACATCTTCGAGGCTACCGGGAATTCCTTCTCGTTGATGCTAAGGTAGCGGAAGATTTCCTCGGCAAAACGCTCGGGGAATTCCAGGTCGAAACGGCGCACCAGCGCCACCCCTTCGTCGCGGGTAATGTCGCGCGAACGGATCTCCTGCGCGGCGTCATAACTGGCGCGGCCGATGCCGAACTTGATGCCGGTGGTGTAGTAGTGGAAGTCATCGATACGGTCATCGATGCTGTTGTACTTGCTGTAGGTGCCGGCGGTGCGTTCCGGAGACGCTTCGAATCCGCCATGCTCCACCGAGTAGTAGTAGCAGCTCTGCGGGTGCCACTTCAGGTAATAACCCAGATAGTGGACTTCCACGTTCTTCTCGGCAATCTTGTTGGGATCGGCGGGCAGGTAGGGGATGAGGTCCTGCTGTTCCAGTCCGAAATCGCTCTTCAGGTCCGCCACCGAAACACCGCCCAGATAGACCTTGGACTGGTCTTCGGCCGTGAAGTAGGACCAGTCGCGCTTGGCGGTTTCGGTGTCGCCGATGGGATTGCCGTATTCGGCTTCGTTCTCGCCGTAAAACACCAGCGGGATGTTGAACAGCAGCGCCATTTTCGGCGCCAGCGACTTCTGGCCGAACACGAAGGGCTGGAACGGATGGAACAGCATTTCCACCGCCAGGCGGGTGAGCAGACGGTGCACCTGGCCGTTCGGCGTCATCAGGTAATTGTCATGACCGGCATGAATCCAGCTCTGGAAATTCTTCCAGCCCCAGTCGGTGTAGATGTGCGGGGCCCAGGTCACGGTCAGCGGATGCATGCCGTACTTGGTTTTCAGGATGTGGGACGCATAAAAACTGTCCTTGCCGCCGGAGCCGGGGACGATGCAGTCATAGCTGCCGTCCTTACTGCGGTGACGGTCGCAGAGTTCGCGCAACTGGCGCTCGCGCTCTTCCCAGTCAATGCGACCGTGCTTCTGCTCGGCGAAACGGCAGGCATCACAGATACCCTGCTCGTCAAAATGGATGGTCTTCTTCTTGCTGTCCTTGGTATGGGCGTATTCGACCGCCGAATTCGGACGCTGGTTGGAAATCACGCAGCTCCGGCAATAAGCAACCTCCGAAGGCAGGCCGAAGCGGGTCTGCTGCGCGGGTGCGTCAGGAGCGAATTGCGACAGGTCCACCGGAGCGGGATAAGGGATTTTATCCATATCAATTTCAACCAAAGTCAAAGAAGTGAAGTGATTACAGAAGCCACGCGCCGGGCGGAGCCTCCGACAGGTGGCAGGCCGGCGACATGCCAGCCGGTGTCGGACCATACCTGTTCCAGCGCCCGCGGCACATCCGTCGGGGTGGCCGCCGCGCGCGCCAGACCCATGGCCGCATAGGGGGCATCGGCGGAAAATATCGAGCATTGTAGCTGAACAACCGGCGTACCGACCAGCGCCGCCTCCAGCCCAACGGTGGAGGACATGGTCAGCACGCAGTCCGCACCCAGCAATAGCTCTGTCAGGTCATCGCTGCGGCCGCTAACCTCCACGCGGTCCGGCAAGTCCGCCCAGACATGGGTTTCGCTGGGATGGGCGCGGAACACCAGCCGCCAGTCGGGATGGGAAGCGAGGGCATCCAGCAAGACACGGTCAATGCGACGTGGCAAATCCGGATCTCCGGCCACGCCGGTAAAGGGATGAACCTTCGGCTCAGGCTGCGACGCCCAGAGAATCACCTTGTCGGTCTCGGCCCAGCCGCGCCCGGCCCGCCAGGCGCGGTGGTCAAAGCTGTCGCGGCGCTCCGCCAGCACGTCAAAGGCCGGATTGCCGGTCACCACCAGATCGGCCTCGGGACGCCCGGCCTGCACCAACCGGTCCCGGACCCCGTCCGCCAGCACGCAGATGCGGGTGATGAAATCGGCGGCGACCAGACCGGGAGCTTCCTGGATGGCGAACAGCCCGGAAATGCAGACCGTGGGAATTCCCCGCCGCCCCGCCGCCATCAGCGCTGCCCGCTCGGCGCGCGGCGCGGTGGTCGCCACCACGACATCCGGTTGCAGCCGGTCCAGAAAGCGTTCCAGCACGGTCACCGGCAGCAAACACTGGCGGCCCAGCCGACGGTAGGCCGCCTGCGCTTCTTCCGGCCCCAGACGCTCGATCAGGTCGGCATAGGACAGGCCCAGGTAAGCCACCGTTTCCTCCGGCGCGACAACGGACGACTGGTCCAGATCCCCGGCCAGCTTACGGCCCCAGACCAGCGCCGCTTCGTCCCGCTCCGGGTCCAGCACATCGGCAAACCCCAGCACCGGGAATCCGGAAGCCAGCGCCGCCGGACGGGCGGTGGTCAAGGCCAGGATGGTCACCTCCACGCCCTGCGCGGCCAGCTCCCGCGCTACCGGCACGATCATGGTGATGTGGCCGCCGCCATAAGCCACCAGCAGCGCCTTCTTTGCAGACATGTCAGTTGCCTCCCCGGAAGATGACCTGCCGGACGGTGCCCAGCATAAGTTTCAGGTCAAAGGCCAGTGAGGCCTTGTCCACATATTCCAGGTCAAGGGCGATCTTCTGCTCCGGCGTCGCCATCGAACGCAGGGTCGACTGCGCCAGCCCGGTGACGCCCGGGCGAACCTGATGACGCTTCCGCCAGGCCTCCGGACTATAGTCCTTCTGCTGCTGCGGCACCATTGGCCGGGGACCGACCAGGCTCATGTCGCCTTTGAGGACGTTGATCAGCTGCGGCAACTCATCCAGGCTGGTGCGACGGATGAAGCGACCGACGCGGGTGATACGCGGATCATTCGCAGCGGTGCTGTGCGAGCCCAGGCGCGGCGCATCCACCACCATGCTGCGGAATTTCAGGATCTCGAAAATACGTTCGTCCCGTCCTACCCGTTTCTGGCGGAACAGTACCGGGCCAGGCGAATCCAGGCGGATGGCCACCGCCACCGCCAGCAGCACCGGGGAAACCAGCAGCAGGCCGATACCCGCCGCAAGACAATCAAACAGGCGCTTCATGCCGACTCCAGTTTCGTGACGATGGCGGCGACAGCCTCGCTTACCGCCAAGCGGTTGGCTTCAAGCTCAGCCGGGGCGGCTTGCCGCCACTGGGACTCCCACTGCCGCAGCCTTGCGATTTCCCCCGGGAAGTCCATGCCGGCCTGCAAGGCGGCCACATCCGGCGCGCCGCGATGAAAGGTGCGGGACAGGATCACCGCCGACGACCCCAGACGGACATGCTCCCCGAGAATGCGCTCTGCCGGCAACAGGCCTTCCCCGACTCGGGCGATGCCGCCGAATCCGAAGGGCTTGCCGCTGGGGCTGATCCGGCCGGCCAGCGTCTCCACCAGGCCGTCCGCCAGCGGTTCAAACATGAAACGGAGACCCAGTTCCATGTGCAGGTCATTCAGTCCGACAAAAACCTCGCTGACACAATCCAGCGCGGCAATATCAGCGATCGTTTCCGCGCCGCCGACCGTTTCCACCAGCGGCACGATGCGGCTGCGGCCGCGAACCACCCCGCCCAGATGAGCCACTTCCTTCGACGAACGCACCATCGGCAGCATGATCAGGTCGGCGCCGGCGGCGATCACGGCGTCCACCTCAGCGGCCGATCCCTCATGCCAGGGATTGATGCGTACCAGCAGCTCCGTCCCGGCGGGGAGCGCGGCCCGGACGGCCGCGACGTCGTCAACAGCGTGGCGGCTGATCAGGGTATCGCGGTGTCCCTGCCGCTCGAATTTACCCATCGTTTCCAGATCGACAAAAATCCGGTCGACACCGGAATGCACCGCAAAGGCAGCCAACTCGGGCGAGTTGGTGATGAACATCAGCTTGATCATGTCTTGCCGCCCCTCAGGCGTGAAAGCGCAACCGCGCGCAGCACCGGCTGGCAGGCGACCGCCAACCCGGCCAAACCCATAAACTGCACAGACGCCAGCGCCAGCCCCCCCCACCGCCCGACATGCGGCGACAAAAGCCAGAAGGGAATCGAGACGGCCAGCATCCACAACGTCATGCGGGCGAAGCGCGCATCCAGCGCATTGCCGAACGCCTTCGCCCCGGCCGCCGCCAGCCAGCGGGATTGCAGCACCGCCATCACGGCATAGGCCAGCACCAGCCCCAGCATCAGCCCCTCGCCGCCGAGCACCGCGAAACCCGCATAACCACCCAATGCGAATACCCCCAGTCCGGCCAGCGAATAACGCATCATGCGCCGGGTCTCATGGAACGAGGACAGCACCAGATTATTCAGCACATAGACACCCTGCAAGCCCAGCGACAGCATGCCCACCGAACTTTGCGCCGCAATATGCTCCAGACTGGCGGACGACATGGCGCCCCAGCCAAAAGCCGCTTCCGCCAACTGCCGGCTGAAGCAGACGGCTGGCAGGGTAATCATCACCGCAAGCCCCGCCACCAGCCGCAGGCTGTCGCGCCACAGCGACTGCCAATCGCCGGACTGCTGGATGAGGCCCGCCAGCTTCGAGAACACCACCACCGACACCATGGTGATGGCTATCCCCAGCGGCAATTCGACCAGCTTGGTGGCGTAGTTGTAGATGGCCAGCCCACCGTCCCCGGCATGGGAAGCAATAGCCCGCCCCACCAAAGGGAACAGGAACAGGGCCAGACTGGTCAGCAGCGCGTCGGCATAGCGGCGGCGCAGACCCGGCCAGTCCAGTCCCTCGGGAACTGCAGGGTTAATGTCATTTCGCACGCTGGCCCACAACCACAGACTGCGCACGACGCCGGCCGCCACCATCGTCAGCGCCAGCGCCCGCAGGGGGTCGTCGGCAGGCAGGCCGCTCCAGATCACCGCCACCAGCAGGGCGTTATAGAAGAGGGTGGAAAAGGCGCTGGCGCTGAACCGCTGCAAGGCTTGCAACCAGACTGTCGTGACTGTGGAGCAGACTATCAGGGGCATGAGCCAGGCCGACCAGGCCAGGCCATGCGCCATCGCCGTCGCGGAGGCCTGACCCGCCCCCGGCGCCAGCACCCGCGCCAGCGGTTGGGAGAACACGCCTATCAGCACGGCCAGCAGCACGGCGACCGCGAGCGCCGCCACCGTAACACGGCGATGCAACACCCATGAACCACGCTCCCCCAGTCGCACGAATTCCGGCACCAGCACCGCCGAAAGCACGCCACCGAACAGGATATTCATCAGCAGGTCCGGAAAGGTCAGCGTGAGAATCGCCGCATCGGCCATGCCCGTCGCGCCGAATTCAGCGGCCACTCCCAGCTCACGGCCGAAGCCCAGCACACGCCCCAGCAGCAGCCCCAGCGCCAGAACCAGCCCGGATTTCAGAAGCATGTCAGGAGCCCGGCTTCCGGACGCCCTTACTGTAGGACGAGGAGGCAAATCCGATCCCCAACCGGCGGAACAGGTCATAGATATCGGCGATGCGGTGCTGGTCGCACATTTCCCGCAAGGACTCCAGCAGCGCGTAGAGCTGTTCCGGGGGCAACGAATCTTCCAGGGCGCGGCGGATGCGCTCATGACGGGTTGGCTCATCGGTGTCGCCGACCAACAACTCTTCATAAAGTTTCTCACCGGGCCGCAGGCCGGTGTACTCAATGGCGATGCCCTGCTCCGACTCCACCTGCCGAACCGGGAAACCCATCAGGTGGATCATGCGGCGCGCCATGTCGGCGATGCGCACCGGCTCGCCCATGTCCAGCAGGAAGACATCACCGCCGCTGGCCATCGCCGCCGCCTGGATCACCAGTTGCGCTGCTTCAGGTATGGTCATGAAATAACGGATGACATCGGGATGGGTTACCGTCACCGGGCCGCCGCGGCGAATCTGGTCCTTGAACAGGGGGACCACCGAACCGGAAGAGCCCAACACGTTACCGAACCGCACCATGCAGAAACAGGTCTTCGGGCCGTCATGACGCTGCCGCTCTTCCTCGGCGAAGGCCTGCAACACCAGCTCAGCCATGCGCTTGCTGGCGCCCATGATATTGGTAGGGCGCACTGCCTTGTCGGTCGAAATCAGTACAAAGGTTCCGACACCGGCATTGCGCGCCGCCTGCGCTGCGGCCAGCGTACCGAACACATTGTTGCGCACGCCTTCCACAACATTGCTTTCAACAATCGGCACATGCTTGTAGGCCGCCGCGTGAAACACGGTCGCCACGGCAAACCGTGAGAAGACCGACTCCAGCGCCTGCGAATTTTGCACCGACCCCAGCATGGCCTCCAGGCTTACATCCGACCATTCGGGATGATGGCGCTGCATGCCGCGCAATTCCTGTTCGACCGCGTACAAGCCGTATTCACTCTGTTCGAACAACACCAGGCGGGACGGACGCAATTCCAGAATCTTTCGGCAAAGCTCGCTGCCGATGGAGCCGCCGGCGCCGGTCACCAGCACACATTTGCCGGTGATGGTCGCCCCCATCAGTTCCGGATCTGGCGGCACCGGATCGCGACCCAGCAAATCCTCCAGGTCAATTTCCTTGACCTCTTCCGGCTTCGCCTTGCCGTCCAGGATATCCTTCAGGCTGGGAACGGTCTTTACCTTCAGCGATAGCGGTTCCAGAAAGAGCAGGATTTCCTTGCGGCGGGAATTCGATAACGACGGCATCGCCAGGAAGACCTGTTCAACACCGTATTCCTCGATCAGCCAGGCCAGCCGGGAAGGCGCATGGACCTTGGCGCCGAAAACCAGCATGCCCTGTATGGCCTGGCGGTCATCAATGAAGGCGACAGGCCGGTATTCATTGCTGTGCTGGAGGCTGAGCGCCAGTTGCGAGCCGGTGCTGCCCGCGCCGTAAATCAGGATCGGGACACGACGGCTGCCGGATTCGCGCTGCAAATAGCGCTGGGCGAGAAAACGCGAGGCCACAATCATTGATCCCGCCACCAGCAGGTAGAAAACCGGGGCGGAACGCGGCAAGGTGGCGCGGGAAACCATGATGGCGGTACCCAGGACCAGCGCCGAAACCGCCATCGCCTTGAAGACAATGCTGACGGTATGGCCGCTGACATAGCGCACCATCCAGCGGTAGAGCCCGAAGAAAGCGAGTGAAGCAACTCCGCTGCCGACGGCTGCGCTGATGGAAAGCCAGTGCTCCAGGGTTGACGGCATCCAGAGGAAGCCATAGCGCAGCGACAGCGCCAGCCACAGCCCGGCCAGCAGCAAAGCCGTGTCAGTGGCCACCATCACCGCCACCTTGGATCTGCGCGACAATCCCACCAGTAACTGCTGCAGCATTCCTGCCTCTGACGCCTGAAACAAAGCGCGAATGTTAGCAGATCACTTCGCGGAAAATCTCATTGATGATGGCTTTCGAACCAGAAGCCGCTTTAGCCCCCGGCCTGGGCAAGCAGCAGTCACCCCCGGAAACAGAGTTCAAGGCGAAGGCGCGATCTCGCTACCCTGGAATACGGTAAAATTCATCCCTTCTGCTGATATCCTCTGGCCTTTCTCATTCAGGATCCGCACCTCCAGTCGATGATCTCCCCGCGCCAGCTTTTCCGGATCCAGCACCGGCGAATAATTATCCCGGGCAATCCGCTCACCATTCAGGTAAATCTCGAAATGGTGGGTCTTCCAAAGCTCGGGCTTGAGGCTGAAATCGAGATTCATGGGTGGGTCACTGTGCTGGAACTGCTGGTCCGGCAAGGGTTTGGCAATCCTTATTTCATATGAGGTTGGTTCTTTCAGCGCCTTCTCGCCAGGCTTTACGCCACGATTGACCTTGCTGTCGATTACCTGCCTTGGCAAGGCAGGAACCACCATTGTTTCCCGCGTCTGCACCGACTCCGCCCCTCCGGCCGGATCGTCCGAGTACACCACGTTGCCATTCTTGTCATAGCTCTTGTAGATGCCGGCCAGCGCATGACCGGACCACAACACCATTACCGCCACTACCCACCGGCGCATGTCTTTTCTCCCAACCGTCAAACATTCCCTGAAGTATAGAAAACAAAAAGGCCCGCCAAGGCGGGCCTTTTGTAACTGACCGTCCCGGAGGCGCGGTCAGTCTGCCATATCAGCAGCTGTAGTACAGATCGAACTCGATCGGGTGCACTTGCGTGCTGACCAGACGGGCTTCTTCGGTCTTCAGCTCGATGTAGGCATCCAGCATTTCCTTGGTGAACACGCCGCCCTTCAGCAGGAACTCGTGGTCGGCCTTGAGCGCGGCCAGAGCCACTTCCAGGCTTTCGGCCACGGTCGGGACCTTGGCGTCTTCTTCCGGCGGCAGGTCGTACAGGTTCTTGTCAGCAGCTTCGCCCGGATGGATCTTGTTCTGGATACCATCCAGACCAGCCATCAGCAGGGCGGCGAAAGCCAGGTACGGGTTGGCGACCGGATCCGGGAAACGGGCTTCGATACGCTTGGCCTTCGGGCTGGACACGAACGGAATACGGATGGAAGCCGAACGGTTGCGGGCGGAGTAGGCCAGCTTGATCGGAGCTTCGTAGTGCGGCACCAGACGCTTGTAGGAG
>DASUIL010000206.1:0-5386 GCA_036273075.1 Fluviicoccus sp.
TACCGCTGGCTGGCGTCGATGGCCGGGGTGGGCGGCCTGACCGTGCGCCTGCGCCGTGACGATGTGTTCTATTGCTGCCTGCCGCTGTACCACAACAACGCCCTCACCGTGTCGCTGGGCTGCGTGCTGTCGGTGGGCGCGACGCTGGCGCTGGACCGCAAGTTCAGCGCCAGCCGTTTCTGGGACCGCGTCCGCCACTTCGACGCCGCCGCCTTCTGCTACATCGGCGAACTGCTGCGCTACCTGCTGAATCGGCCGGAGAGCGCGGGCGACCGTAACCACCGCATCCGCGCCATCACCGGCAACGGCCTGCGCCCGGAAATCTGGGAAGCCTTCGAGCGCCGTTTCGGCATCACCCGCATTTTTGAATTTTACGGCGCCAGCGAGTCGAACATCGCCTTCATCAACGCCTTCGGGGTGACACAGACGGCAGGCTTTACGCCGCTGCCCTTCGCCATTGTCGAATTCGATGCCGAAAGCGAAACGCCGCTGCGCGATGCGCGCGGCCGCATGCAACGGGTGGCCAAGGGCGGCGTCGGCCTGCTGATCAGCGAGGTCACGGCGCGGCGGCCGTTTGACGGCTACACCGATCCCGCCGCCGGTGAAAAGAAGCTGTTCCGCAACGTCTTCAAAGACGGCGATGTCTGGTTCAACAGCAGCGATCTGGTGCGCGACCAGGGGCTGCGCCATATCCAGTTTGTCGACCGCGTGGGTGATACCTTCCGCTGGAAGGGCGAGAACGTGGCGACCGGCGAGGTGGAAGGCGTGCTGGCGAAGGAAGCGGCGATCGAGCATGGCGTGGTCTACGGCGTCAGCGTGCCGGGCTGCGACGGACGCGCGGGCATGGCGGCCATCACCCTGAAGTCCGGCACGGCCTTTGACGGCCGGGCGCTGGCGCGGTCGCTGGACGCGGCGCTGCCCGCCTACGCGGTGCCGTTGTTCATCCGCCTGCAGACCGAGCAGCAGACCACCGGCACCTTCAAGTACCGCAAGGTGGAGCTGAAGCAGGAAGGTTTTGATCCGGGCGTGGTCAGCGAGCCGCTGTATGTGCTGGCGGACCGTGCGCGGGGTTATGAGCCGCTGACCGGCGAACTGTTCGCCCGCCTCAGCGACGGCGGACTGCGGCTGTGAAAAAGACCGGCCGGTCGGCTTTGGCTTCATGCCGCGACGATGGCTGTGGCATCATAATCCCATGACTGAACCCGCCACTCCCGAAACCCCGTCCCGCTCGCGCGGCCGTCCGCGCATTGCGGGCGATGAACTGACCGCCCGGCAAGCGCCACTGCTGGCCGCCGCCGGACGGCTGCTGGCCAGCCGCGCCTCCGGCGACATCAGCGTCGAGCTGCTGTTGCAGGAAACCGGCGCTTCCCGCCCCTCGTTCTACCGCTGGTTTCCCGGCGGCCTGGAGCAGGTCTTTGAACAGGTGATCGCCCACGCCAATTCGGAACTGGTCAGCCTGCTGCTGGCCGAGGTGGCCCGCGCCGATACGACGGAAGCCCGCATCCGCGCCGGTATCCGCGCCTATTTTGACTGGGGGGTGGCGCAGGGGCCGGTGGTGGCGGGCATTTACCGCGAGGGTTTTACCGAAGGCTCGGTGGCGCAGCGTTACCGCCGCCAGACCATCGACGCCGCCATCGCCCTGATCGGCAGCCAGGCGGCGGGCATGGGCCTGCAGGCCCTGCCGCCCCGGCTGATTGAAACGCTGGTCAGCTGGGTGGAAACGGCGGGCGCGGTGGTGTTCCGGGACTACCCTGTCAACAAGGCCGATGTGGACCGGCAGTGTGCCCTCACCACCCGCATGTTCCTGACCACGGTCCGCACCGAACTGGCGGACCATGGCGTCACGCTGGACTGATTTACCTCAGTCGTTGTACACCCCGTAGGAGAAGGCCGGCGGCTCCTTGCCGTTGGCGAATTCTTCCAGCCGCAGCATGCGCAGCACCCCCAGCACGGTCTGGTAAGGCGCCATGCGCTGCACGAAATTGATGGCCCAGTCCGGCGTCACTCCACCCGGATCGACATACCCTTCCGACACGTTCCGCCAGCGATTCTTGCCGATAGGCGTCCATTTCACCGTGTAGTTCTCCGCCACCATGCGCACATAAGGCGGCTTGGGCGGCAGGTAGTCGGGCACCGACATCACCTCATGCATGGCGTAACCCAGTTTCGGGCTGTAGGGCTGGATGGTGACGTGCAGCACCACATCTCGGTCCGGCACCGGCGCGGGCGCATCATGCACCGCGTAGTAATAGAACTCACGGTCGGACACGCGCTTCAGCAGCTTCGCTTCCTTCATCTGGAAGAACCAGCGCGGATAGTTCGGCAGGTCGAAGGAAACCCGCGCCAGCGCGTCGAGATTGCCCTCCGCCTCGTATTCCACCCGGAAGGAGCGGATCCGCTTGCCCAAGTCGCGCTTGGCATAAAGCTTGATCTGGTGCCGCCGGTCACTCTTGACCAGCTGCCATTCATTGCCATCCGCCGCGCCGCGCAATTCATCCAGATCATCGTCGGCCGCCCGGACCGGGGCGTTCAGGCAAAGGGTCGCCGCACTCGCGGCAAGAAGCAGGTGCTTCCGGAAAAACAGGTTCATGCAAACCTCACAGGGAGTGAAATGGTCGGAAAAGCCGGTTTCGGCGGGCTTGGCAACGTCACACCGTCACCACCGGCATGAAGCGGGTGAAGTCGCGTTCTTCCTCCACGGCGGGGGACGTGACCGCCCGCGCCGGGAACTTCGCCGCGAAGCGTTCCGCCATCGCCGTGATCGTCAGGCTGGGATTGACCCCGACATTGGCGGGAATGGCCGCGCCGTCGACCACGTACAGGCCGGGGTAGCCGAAAACCTCATGATTGCTGTCGATGACGCCGTTATCCGGGGACGCGGCCATCACCGCCCCGCCCAGGATGTGCGCGGTCACCGACATGTTGCCCAGGCTTTCCACGATCATGTTCTGCGGAATGCCGTTGCTGACCTCGGCGACGGCGCGGGCGGCGGCGTTGGCCTGCGGCAGGTAGGACGGCGTGCGGCCGCCCTTGGCCGGTTCCGATTTCAGGGCATGGCGGAAGCCGCGCAAAAGCGTGCGGCCGAAGCGGAAGCGCATTTCGTTATCGGCCTGCTGCATCACCGTCAGGTAGGTGGTGCGCTTGTACCAGTTGCGCGCGAAATAGACGCGGAAGGCGTTGAAGGGATGGCGCAGGTAGGCCCACAGCGTCAGCGCGGCGCGGCGGACGGGGTTGGCGTCGTCCACCATCGGCACCATGTAGAACTTCATCAGGCCGTAGCTGGGCGGCAGGCGGTTCTGTGTCAGGTGCGTCTTGTCGTCGGCGTAGAAGTGGGTGGATATGGCCGCGCCTTTCGTCACGTCCACATCCGGGTCGCGGGAAAGGATGCCCACCAGCGCCTCGCTGTTGGTGCGCACATGCTCGCCCAGCGCCGGGGACAGCTTCGGCAGGGTGCGGTAACGGTCGCGGGAGGCGAACAGCAGTTCCTGCGTGCCCAGCGCCCCTGCCGCCAGGATCACCTGGCGGGCCGTCAGCGGGGCATAGCTCTGCCCCTTGTCCCAGGGATGCTGCAGATGCAGCCGGTAACCGCCCGCCGCCAGCGGTTCGATGTGCGTCACCTTCCGCTCCGGCATCACCCGCACCCCGGCCTGTTCGGCAAAATACAGGTAGTTCTTGTCCAGCGAATTCTTCGCGCCATAGGCACAGCCGGTGAAGCAGCGGCCGCACTGCGTGCAGCCCTGACGCTCCGGGCCCTTGCCGTTGAAATAGGGGTCGGGGGATTTCCATTCCGGCGAGCCGAAGAAGATGCCCTGCGGCACCGGGCCGAAGGTATGGGCCGCGCCCAAGCGCGCGGCCGCCTGTTCCAGCCACCGGTCCTGGATGCCGCGATAGGGGTTGTCGCCAATGCCCAGCATGCGCCGGGCGGTTTCATAATGCGGCGCCAGTTCGGCGCGCCAGTCGGCGTTGAGCTTGACCCAGGCCGGATCGCGGTAGAAGGCCTCCTTCGGTTCCAGCAGCACCGCGCCGTAGACATTGCCGCCGCCGCCGACGCCGATGCCGCGCAAGATGGCGACATGCCGGAACACTTCCTGCGCGAAAAAGCCGGTCATGCCCAACGCGGGCATCCAGGTCAGGGCGCGGTTGCTGTGCGCCGCCGCCTCGAAATCCTCGGTGGTGAGGCGGCGGCCCATTTCCAGCACGCCGACCTTCCAGCCCTTTTCCGCCAGCCGCAGCGCACTGACGCTGCCGCCGAAACCGGAGCCGACAATCAGGATGTCGTAGTCGAATTCGGCGCTCATGACGGTTCTCGCTCCAGCAGGAAGGGAAAGGCCAGGCCGCGCAGCAGCGGCAGGTCAAGGCGGGTCATGCCCAGCAGGGTGTGCTCGTCCAGGGCACGCAGCTCGTCGGTCACCCAGCGCCAGGGCACCGGGCCGGACGCGCCGTAGGTCAGCGCCACCACCGCCCCGCCGTCCAGCGCCGAGGGCTGAACACGCGCCTGCATCGACAGTGCGTCAATCGTGCCCTGCCCGCGCGCCAGCACGTTGGTGGCGCTGTCGGGCGTCAGGAATTTCTTGCCGCGCCAGCCCCACAGCCCGCCCAGATAGCAGGCGGGCATCCCGCCCAGCCGCAGCCACAGCGGGCCGACAAAACGGGCCTTCCAGAAGCCGCGGCGCTGGGCTTCGGTGGGCAAGGTGGCGGCGGCGAAGCGCTGCTTCAGGCCGAACAGGGAAATACGGGGGTCAATGACGGACATGGTTTTATCTCCGAAAGCGGTCAATGCTGCACGGCCAGCCGCCGCGCGCCCCAGGCATACAGGCGGTGCGCCAGCGACGGCATCAGCCGGGTCAGGCCGTCATAGAACACGGCATCGATGCCGACCAGCTGCCGGGGATTCCGCGCTTCCACGGCGTCGAGGATGATGCGCGCCGCCTGCTCCGGCGAGGTCAGCGAGGCGGCGTTGTGGGCGCGGTGCACGTCTTCCTGCGAGGCGTTGGTGTTGATGAATTTGCGCACCTTGGAGTTGCGCACGATCTCGGTCCTGATGCCGCCGGGCATCACCAGCAGCACCTGCACCCCGGCGTCACGCACTTCCTCGCGCAGCGCATCGCAGAAACCGCGCACGGCGCTCTTGGCGGCGCAGTACGGGCCGTTGTTGGGCGCGGCAATGAAGGAATGGATGCTGCCCAGGTTCACCACCACGCCCCGGCGCGCCCGCACCTGCGGCAGGAAGGCGCGCGTGCCATGTACCACGCCCCAGAACAGGATGTCGAACACCCAGCGGAATTCCTCGTAGGGCACGTCCTCCAGCGTATCCAGCAGCGCCACCCCGGCGTTGTTGATGATCACATCCACCCCGCCCAGCTCGGCGGCGGCCGCAGCGGCCCAG
>DASUIL010000207.1:0-3952 GCA_036273075.1 Fluviicoccus sp.
ATGTTGGACTTGTAAAGTGCCGCTCGTGCCCCCACCACAGCTTGATTCGCACTGCCTGCCTTTTTGATTGATTGAGTGGCTTTTATGTTTGCACGCCTTTTAAGCGGAATTTTCGGAACGAAGAACGAGCGGGAACTGAAACGGATGCGCAAGGTCGTGGAAACGATCAACGCCCTCGAAACCGGATTGCAGGCGCTGGATGACGCCGCCCTGGCCGCGAAAACCCAGGAATTCCGCGAGCGTTTCCAGAAGGGGGAGACCCTGGACCAGCTGCTTCCCGAGGCTTTTGCCGTCTGTCGGGAAGCCTCCCGCCGCGTCCTGGGCATGCGCCATTTCGATGTGCAACTGATCGGCGGCATGACCTTGCATGAAGGCCGCATTGCTGAAATGCGCACAGGTGAAGGCAAGACGCTGATGGCAACCCTGCCGTCCTACCTGAACGCGGTTTCCGGACAGGGCGTGCATGTGGTGACGGTCAACGATTACCTGGCCCGCCGCGATGCGGACCTCAATCGCCCCCTCTTCGAGTTCCTGGGTCTTACCGTGGGCGTGATCCGCTCCATGCAGCCCAACGAAGAAAAGCACGCCGCCTATCAGGCCGACATCACCTACGGCACCAATAACGAATTCGGTTTCGATTACCTGCGCGACAACATGGCCTTCCGTCTCGAGGACAAGTTCCAGCGCGGCCTGACGTTCGCCATTGTCGATGAAGTGGACTCGATCCTGATTGACGAGGCGCGGACACCGCTGATCATTTCCGGCGCCAGCGAAGGTTCCTCGCGCCTGTACGAACAAATCAATACCATCGCGCCGAAGCTGACCCGCCAGAAGGAAGAAAAGGTGCCGGACGGTTCGGATTTCTGGCTGGATGAAAAGCATCGTCAGATCGAGCTGACCGAAACCGGCTACGAGCGCGTCGAAGGTTTCCTGGCGGAGATGGGGCTGCTGGCCGAGGGTGAGAGCCTGTATTCCGCCAGCAAGCTGGCCCTGCTGCACCATGTGCTGGCGGCCCTGAAGGCCCATCATCTCTTCCAGCGCGATGTGCACTACATTGTCCAGGATAGCGAAGTCATCATCGTTGACGAGCATACCGGCCGAACCATGCCCGGCCGCCGCTGGTCGGAGGGCCTGCATCAGGCCGTCGAGGCCAAGGAGCGGGTGGAAATCCAGAACGAAAACCAGACGCTGGCCACCACGACCTTTCAGAACTATTTCCGCCTCTACAAGAAACTTTCCGGCATGACCGGCACCGCCGATACCGAAGCGCCGGAATTCCGCCAGATCTACGGTCTGGATGTGGTCGTCATCCCTACGCACAAACCGATGATCCGCAAGGATTTGGAAGACTTGGTCTACCTGAGCAAGGACGAGAAGTTCGAGGCGATCATCAAGGATATCAAGGAGTGCCAGGCCAAGAATGCGCCGGTCCTTGTCGGCACCGCGACCATCGAGACCAGCGAATACCTGTCGCAACTGCTCAATCGGGAAAATATCACCCACCGCGTGCTCAACGCCAAATTCCACGCCCAGGAAGCTGAAATCATTGCACAGGCCGGCCGTCCCGGTACCGTGACCATCGCCACCAATATGGCCGGTCGCGGCACGGATATCGTGCTGGGCGGCAACTGGAAATCGGAAGCGGCCAAGCTGGATAATCCCTCTGAAGCCCAGATCGAGGCGCTTAAGGCCGAGTGGGCCGCCAATCATGCGCAGGTGCTGGAAGCCGGCGGCCTGCACATCATTGGTACGGAGCGTCATGAGTCCCGCCGCATTGACAACCAGCTGCGCGGACGTTCCGGCCGTCAGGGCGACCCCGGCCTGAGCCGTTTCTACCTGTCGCTGGAAGATGACCTGATGCGCATCTTCGCCAGCGACCGCGTGCGCAACATGATGCGCTCGTTGGGTATGCAGCGCGGCGAGGCCATTGAGCACCGCTGGGTGACCCGCTCCATTGAGGGCGCCCAGCGCAAGGTGGAAGCCCGCAACTTCGACATCCGCAAGAACCTGCTGAAGTACGATGACGTCGCCAACGAACAGCGCCGCGCCATCTACGGCCAACGGGATGACATCCTGAATTCCACCACGCTGGTGGATTACATGGAGTTCCTGCATGAAGAAGTCATGAATACGATCATTACCGAGTTCATTCCGCCGCAAACCATTGAAGACCAGTGGGATATTCCGGGGCTGGAGCAGGCCCTGAAGGCCGACTTCGGGCTGGAGCTGCCGATTGCCCAGTGGTTGAAGCAGGATAGCGCCCTGGAAGAAACCGGCCTGCGCAAGCGTATTGCCGAGAGCGCGAAGGAGAACTACCGCGACCGACGCGACCGCATGGGCGAAGAGGTCGCCGATTCCATCGAGAAGCAGCTCATGCTGCAGATTCTCGACCGTCACTGGAAGGAGCATCTGGCGGCCATGGATTACCTGCGTCAGGGTATCCACCTGCGCGGTTACGCCCAGAAGAATCCGGAGCAGGAGTACAAGCGCGAGGCCTTCCAGCTGTTCCAGCAGCTGATTGGGGCGGTCAATCTGGAAGTGGTCCAGACCCTGTCGCGCATTGCCATTCCCACCGAGGAAGAAATCGCAATGATGGAAGCCCAGCAGGCCGCCGAAGCTGCCGGCATCGACATGCACTTCGAGCATGCCCAGGTCGCCGGTCTTCCTGACGAGGATGGCAACCTGCCGCTGCAACCGGCGGAAGAGCCGACTCCGGCCAATCCGTTCGCGGACTCCCGCGTTGGCCGCAACGACCCGTGTCCATGCGGCTCCGGCAAAAAGTACAAGCACTGCCACGGCCAGATCGCCTGAGCCGTTGCTGGCGTTGAACCCATGGGCCACCCCCGGCATGCCGGGGGTGGCCTTCTGTCATTCAGTCCAGGAGAGGAGATCATCATGGCCGTTGGCGATTTGTCCATGCCAGTCATGCATCCGGTGAACGGGGTGCGCATCGGGATCACGGAAGCCTATATCCGTTACAAGAACCGCCGCGACCTGGTGGTGTTCGAGCTGGCGGACGGCGCTGAAACTGCAGCCGTTTTCACGACCAATGCCTTTTGCGCCGCGCCGGTGCAGGTGGCGCGCCAGAACCTGGCTGCCGCCAGGACCCGCTATCTGGTGATCAATACCGGTAACGCCAACGCCGGCACCGGCCCGACCGGCATGGCCGGCGCCCTGCGCAGCTGCGCCGCGCTGGGAGAGCTGGCCAAGGTGCCTGCCGAGGCCGTGCTGCCGTTTTCGACCGGCGTGATTGGCGAGCAACTGCCGATCGCCAAGCTGGAAGCGGGCCTGCCGGGCGCGCTGGCCGCATTGCAGGCTGATAACTGGCCTGCCGCCGCCACGGGTATCATGACGACCGATACCCTGCCCAAGGGCGCTTCCGAGCAGTTCTCGGTGGATGGCGTGACCTACACCCTGACCGGCATCTCCAAGGGTGCGGGCATGATCCGTCCGAACATGGCGACCATGCTGGGTTTCGTGGCGACGGATGTGGCCGTGGAGCGCGGCTTCCTGCAAGAACTGCTGCGCGAAGTCACTGAACAGTCCTTCAACCGCGTTACCATCGACGGCGACACATCCACCAATGACGCCTGCGTGCTGGTGGCGACCGGCAAGGCGGGCAACGCGCCGCTGACCAGCCGCTCCGGGGCGCTTTACGAAGCTTTCCACGCCGCGCTGAGCCGGGTCTTCCTGCGTCTGGCGCAGCTGATCGTCCGTGACGGCGAAGGCGCCACCAAGTTCATCACCGTCAAGGTGGAAGAGGGCGGCAACACCCAGGAATGCTGCGACGTGGCCTATGCCGTGGCGCATTCACCGTTGATCAAGACCGCGTTTTTCGCGTCCGATCCCAACTGGGGACGTATTCTGGCCGCCATTGGCCGTTCCGGCGTGCCGGGACTGGATGTCAGCAAGATTAACGTCTATCTGGATGATGTCTGCATTTGCGAGAACG
>DASUIL010000208.1:0-34336 GCA_036273075.1 Fluviicoccus sp.
GCGCGTTTTTGTTGCAACATCAACCTGTGGTAGAGATACATGGAAGCTTTTCGTGACCTTATCCGGGGCTGGCTGGGCAAAGCCCTGCTGGTCCTGCTGCTCGTGCCCTTCGCCCTGGTGGGGATCGAGTCCTATTTTGTCGGCAGCAAGTCGCATCCTGTCGCGGTCGTCAACGGTCAGGATATTCCCCAGGAGCAGCTTGACCGCGCCCTGGAGAAACAGAAGCAGGAAATCCTGTCCGGCATGGGGCCCGGTGCGGATGCCTCCCGTATCGACAATGCTGTCCTTCGCGAGCAGATCCTGCGTAATCTCGTGGA
The DNA here is from genome assembly GCA_036273075.1 of Fluviicoccus sp. Classification (GTDB taxonomy): domain Bacteria; phylum Pseudomonadota; class Gammaproteobacteria; order Pseudomonadales; family Moraxellaceae; genus Fluviicoccus. The sequence goes on from DASUIL010000208.1 coordinate 318, forward strand.
TGAGGAACTGCTGCGGCAGCAGGCTGCCAAGTCCGGCTTCCTGGTGACCGACGCCACCATCAACCGCATGATCGCGGAAGAGCCTTCCTTCCAGGAAAACGGCAAGTTCTCGCAGGACCGTTTCGTGCAGATTCTCCGCGCCAGCGGCCAGGATCCCGCCACCTTCGCGTCCAAGGCCAAGGAGCGCATCGCCCAGCGCCAGATGCTGTCCGGCATTGCCCTGACCGCGTTTTCGTCCACCAAGGAAATGGAGCTGGTGACGCGACTGAACAACCAGAAGCGCGATATCCACGTGCTGACGGTGCCCGCCATGCGTTATCTGGGCATGGTGCAGGTTTCCGATGCCGACATCGCCGCGGAGTACAAGCAGCATCCCGATCGCTACACCTCCGAGGAGCATGTGACGGCGGAATATGTTGCGTTGGCGCCTGAGCGCTTCCAGGCTTCGGTGACCATCACCCAAGATGACATCGACCAACGCTATGCCGAAAAGGTCAAGGCGCTCGAAGCCAATGAACAGCGGCATGCCAGTCATATCCTGATCAAGGTTGATGACAGGATGAAGGATGCCGATGCGCTCGCCAAGATCAAGGATCTGGAAAAGCGCGTTCGCGCCGGTGAAGATTTTGGCGCGCTGGCCAAGCAGTTCTCGCAGGACACCGGCTCGGCCGTCAATAACGGCGATCTGGGCATGGCCGGACACGGCATGTTTGTTCCCGAGTTCGACAAGGCGCTGTTTGCGCTGAAGCCGGGCGAAGTGTCCGCACCGGTGAAAACCGAGTTCGGCTATCACCTGATCAAGTTGCTGGAAATCCAGAAGGCTCCCGTTCCCACCCTGGCGGAAATGCGCCCGGAACTGGAGAACGAAGTACGGCAGATCAAGGCGGAAGACGCTTTCAATGAAGCGGTCGAGAAGCTGGACGCCCTAGCCTACGAGTCCTCTGATCTGAAGGATGTCGCGGCTGCCTACCAGCTGCCGGTTGAAGTGACGGCGCCTTTTGGCAAGAAGGGCGGCGAAGGTGTGGCGGCGGATCGCAAGTTCATACAGACGGCTTTCGGCGATGATCTCCTCAAGGACGGCAAGAACTCCTCCGGGTTGCGCCTGGAAGACAAGAGGGTGGTGTGGTTGCGCGTCAAGAACCATGAAAAGGCCACGCTGAAACCGTTGGCGGAAGTGACCGCCCAGATTCGCCTGACCCTGCAGATGGACAAGGCTTCCGCCAAGGCCAAGGCGCAGGCGGAAGCGGCGGTCGAGGCGCTGGCCGCAGGCAAGAGTGCGGCGGAAGTCGCGGCGGCGGAACAATTGCAGTGGATCGACTTCCCGGGTGTCAACCGTTCGGCGCAGGTGCCGTCGGGCGATATCCAGAAGGTGGCGTTCCGTCTGCCCGCCCCGAAGGCCGGAGCTTGGTCCGCCGATGTCCGTCCCATGGGCCGGGATTATGGCGTGATCGCCATCAGCCAGGTTGTGGAGGACATCACGCCATTGCCCGCCGAGCAGCGCAAGCAGTTCACCCAGGCGCAGGGCAGCATGCGCGGCCAGCAGGAGTTGATGGATTACGTCGCCTTCCTGCGCAGCAAGGCGAAGATTGAGGAAATCAAGTCAGGCGGTGCGGAAAAGGAATAAGTATCCGCCCAATAAAAAGCCCGCCATCCGGCGGGCTTTTTATTGGGCATGCTGCCTCAGCTTTCCAGCGGCGGCATGGCGGTGGTGTTGAAACCACCGTCGACATAGAGGATTTCGCCGCTGATGCCCGAAGCCAGGTCGGAGCAAAGGAATGCGGCGGCGTTGCCGACTTCCTCGATCGTGACATTACGGCGCAGCGGGGTGGCGGCCTCGTTGTAGGCCAGCATCTTGCGGAAGTTCTTGATGCCGCTGGCGGCGAGAGTGCGGATCGGGCCGGCGGAAATGCCGTTGACGCGCACACCCAGCGGGCCGAGGCTGGAAGCGAGGTAGCGGACGTTAGCCTCCAGTGAAGCCTTGGCCAATCCCATGACGTTGTAGTTTGGCAGTACGCGCTCTGACCCCTGATACGTCAGGGTCAGCACCGTGCCCCGGTTTTTTTCCAGCATCGGCTTGGCGGACTTGGCCAAGGCCAGCAGGCTGTAGCTGCTGATGTCGTGGGCAATGCGGAAACCTTCACGGGTCGTCACATCGACGAAATCCCCTTCAAGCTGGTCGCCGGGCGCGTAAGCCACGGAGTGGACCAGACCGTCCAGGCCATCCCAATGGGCGCCCAGGCTCGCAAAGACCGCCTCGACTTCGGCATCATTGGCCACGTCGCAAGGGAATACGAGACTGGAGCCGAAGTGCGCCGCGAATTCCTCGACGCGGCTTTTCAGTTTTTCATTCTGGTAGGTGAAGGCCAGTTCCGCGCCTTCCCGATGCATGGCGGAGGCGATGCCGTAGGCAATCGAAAGTTTGCTGGCGATACCGACGATCAGCACGCGCTTGCCGGACATGAATCCCATGGTCTTGCTCCTGTGTAGGCATTGGGTCGGGCCGATCCCGGATCAGCCGCCCCGGAGTGTGCCACAAAGCGGTGCGAAGTCTCTAGGTTTCCGCAGGCCTCATGACACGCTTTCACCGGCGAACGCAGCATCAATCAGTTGCCGCGTATAAGGCGAAGACGGCTGCCGGAAAATGGTCTCCGCCGGTCCGGTTTCCACTGGCAAGCCGTGGCGCATGACCAGCACCCGGTGGCTGACGGCGCGGACGATTTTCAGGTCGTGGCTGATGAACAGGCAGGAAAAGCCCCGCTCGCCCTGCAAGCGTCGCAGCAGCAGGACGATCTGCTTCTGCACGGTGCGGTCAAGCGCGGATGTCGGCTCGTCCAGGATCAGCACCTTCGGCTCCAGCACCAGGGCGCGGGCGATGGCGATGCGCTGGCGCTGGCCGCCGGAAAACTCGTGCGGATAGCGGTGCCGGGTTTCGGGATCCAGCTCGACGGCCTGCAGGGCAGCAATGACTCGCTGCTCCTGCGCATCGGGCGGAAGCCCCAGCAACTCCAGTCCTTCGGCCACGATCTGGCCGACGCTGAGCCGGGGGCTGAGGCTGCCATACGGGTCCTGGAAGACGATTTGCAGGTTCTTGCGGTAAGGCCGGAAGCCGGTTTGCAGCAGAGCCTGGATTTCCTGTCCCAAAAAGACAATACGGCCGGCGCTGATGTCGGTCAGCCGGGTCACCGCAAAGGCCAGGGTCGACTTGCCGGAACCGCTTTCGCCGACAATGCCCAGCGTTTCCCCCTTCCGCAGCGACAGCGACAGGCCGTCGACGGCCTTGATGTGATCAACAACCCGGCGGAAGAGACCCTTGCGGATCGGAAACCAGATACGCAGATCCTCGATGGCCAGGACTTCATCCGCATCTTCAGGGACCGGCTGCGGATGCCCTTCCGGTTCTGCGGCCAGCAGCGTGCGGGTGTAGGCATGAGCCGGATGCGCGAACAGGTCAGCGGTGTGGTTCAGCTCCACCAGTTCACCTTGCTGCATCACGCCAACCCGGTCGGCAAAGCGCCGCACCAGGCCCAGGTCGTGCGAAATCAGCAGTACCGACAGCCCGTGCTTGTGCTGCAATTCCTTGAGCAGGCCCAGGATCTGTTCCTGCAAGGTGACATCCAGGGCGGTGGTGGGTTCATCGGCGATCAGCAACGACGGCCGGTTGGCCAGCGCCATGGCGATCATTACCCGCTGCCGCTGTCCGCCGGACAACTCGTGCGGATAACTGCCGACGCGTTTTTCCGGATCGGGGATGCCGACTTCGTGCAGCAACTCCACTGTGCGTCGGCTAATCTCGGCCGCCGGAGCGGGATGATGCTGTTGCATGATCTCGTCAATCTGCCGACCGATGGTATGCAGCGGATTCAGCGAGGTCATCGGCTCCTGGAAGATCATGCTGATGCGGTTGCCGCGAATGGCCTGCAGGCGTTTGTCCGTTGCTGTCAGCAGCTCTTCCCCATCCAGCCGGATGGAGCCGCTCAGCCGGGCGGTCGGCGGCAGCAGTTTCAGGATGGACAGCGCGGTCAGCGACTTGCCGGAACCGCTTTCGCCGACAATGGCCAGCATCTCTCCCGTGTGGATAGCAAAGCTGACCTCGTGTACCGGCATGCTGTCGCGTCCGGCGCTGCTGAAGCGGACGCTGAGCCGGTCGATGGCCAGCAGCGGGGCGTCATTACTGTTTGCGGGGGTCGAAGGCATCGCGGGCGGCCTCTCCGATAAAGACGAGCAGGGTGAGCATGATTCCGAGGGTCATGAAGGCGGAAATGCCCAGCCAGGCGGCGCTGAGGTTGTTCTTGCCCTGGGCCACCAGTTCGCCCAGCGACGGCGAGCCGACCGGCAGGCCGAAACCCAGGAAATCCAGCGATGTCAGCAGGCTGATAGCGCCGGTAAAGATGAACGGCACGAAAGACAGCGTTGACACCATTGCATTCGGCAGGATGTGGCGGAACATGATCTTGCGGTCGCTCAGTCCCAGCGCCCGCGCCGCGCGCACGTATTCCAGATTGCGTCCGCGCAGGAATTCCGCCCGGACCAAGCCGGTCAGTTCATGCCAGGAGAACAACAGCATCAGCCCCAGCAACCACCAGAAACTGGGCTGTACCAGGCTGGCAAGGATGATCAGCATGAACAGCATCGGCAGACCCGACCAGATTTCGATGATGCGCTGGCCGATCAGGTCGACCCAGCCGCCGTAGTAGCCCTGTACCGCACCGGCGGCGATGCCGATCACCGAGCTGCCGAGGGTCAGCGTCAACGCGAACAGCACCGAAATGCGGAAGCCGTAAATGATGCGCGCCAGCACGTCGCGGCCCTGGTCGTCGGTGCCCAGCCAGTTCTCCCGCGACGGCGGGGCGGGAGCGGGAACTTCAAGGTTGTAGTTGATGGTATTGTAGCTGTAGCGGATCGGCGCCCATACGATCCAGCCGTCGGCTTCGATCAGCCCGGCGACGTAGGGGTCGCGGTAGTCGGCGTTGCTGGCCAGAGTGCCGCCAAAGACGGTTTCGGGGTAATCCTTGAGAAAGGGCGTGTACAGTTCCTGCTTGAACGAGACCAGCAGGGGCTTGTCGTTGGCGATCAGCTCGGCACAGAGGCTGAGACCGAAGAGGGCCAGGAAGGTCCACAGGGCGAAATAGCCGCGGCGGTTGGCCTTGAAGTTTTGCCAGCGGCGGCGGCTGACGGGTGACAGTGTCATGCGTTATCCCCGGCTCTCGAAGTCAATGCGCGGGTCGATCCAGGTGTAGACCAGGTCGCTGATGATCCGCAGCAGCAAGCCCATCAGCGTGAAGATGAACAGGGTGCCGAAAATCACCGGGTAATCGCGGTTGATGGCGGACTGGAAGCTCAGCAGTCCCAGCCCGTCCAGATTGAAGATGACCTCGATCAGGAATGAGCCGGTAAAGAAGATCGAAAGCAGCGCCGAGGGAAAACCGGCAATGATGATCAGCATCGCGTTGCGGAAGACATGGCCGTAGAGTACCTGGGTATCGTTCAGTCCCTTGGCGCGGGCGGTGATCACGTATTGCTTGTGGATTTCATCCAGGAAGGAATTCTTGGTCAGCATCGTCAGCGTGGCGAAGCCGCCAATGGTCATGCAGATGGTGGGCAGCACCAGATGCCGCGCATAGTCCAGCGCCTTTTCCCCGGCGGACAGGGCCTCGAAGTTGTCCGAGACCAGCCCCTGCATCGGGAACCACTGCCAGTAACTGCCGCCCGCGAACAGCACGATCAGCAGGATGGCGAACAGGAAGCCGGGAATGGCGTAACCGACAATGATCAGGCTGCTGGTGGCGATATCGAAACGGCTGCCGTCGCGCAAGGCCTTGCGGATGCCCAGCGGGATGGAAATGAAGTACACCAGCAGCGTGCTCCACAAGCCCAGCGAAATCGAAACCGGCATTTTCTCGGCGATCAGGCCGGTGACGCTCTTGTCACGGAAGAAGCTCTGGCCGAAATCAAAGCGCAGGTAACTGGTCAGCATCAGCCAGAAACGTTCCGTCGGCGGCTTGTCGAAACCGTATTGCCGCTCCAGGTCCTTGATCAGTTCGGGATCCAGCCCCTGCGCGCCGCGGTAGGGGCTGTCCTTGCCCTGCGCATTGCCGCCGGAGGTCATGTCCCCGGTGGTGCTGCCGCTGACCGGATTGCCGCGCGTATCCAGCCCTTTCGCCTTGGCGATGGCCTGTTCGACCGGACCGCCGGGCGCCGCTTGCACGATCACGAAGTTGATCAGCAGGATTCCCAGCAGGGTAGGGATGACCAGCAGCATCCGCCGCAGGAGATAGGACCACATGACGCCGCTCCGTTATCGTTTGCCTTGGGCGGCGCGGATGCGCGCCTGCTTGGCGGCGTTGGCCCACCAGAAATCGATGCCGGGCGAATACTTGGGCTTCACCGCCGGCTGCTCCAGATAATCCCAGTACGCAAGCCGGTAGCTGCGGTTGTGGTACTGGGGGATGACCAGATGATTCCAGAGCAGCACCCGGTCCAGCGCGCGCGTGGCCGTGACCAGTTCTTCACGGGTCTTGGCGCCGACAATGCGGTCGATCAGGGCGTCCACCGCCGGGCTCTTGATGCCGGTCAGGTTATGACTGCCGGGCGTATCGGCGGCTTGCGACCCCCAGTAACCGCGCTGTTCATTTCCCGGCGACAGCGACTGGGCAAAGCCTTCCACCACCATGTCGAAGTCAAAGTCCCGCTCGCGGTTGATGTATTGCGACGAGTCCACAGGGCGGATGTTAACCTCGATGCCCAGGCGCGACAGGTTGCGGACAAACGGTTCGACAATCCGCACGAACTCGGGCTGCACCAGCAGGATTTCGAATTTGAACGGTTCGTTTTTGGCGTTGACCAGCTTGCCCTCGCGGATGCTCCAGCCCGCGCTCTGCAGCAGCTTTTGCGCAGCCATCAGGTTGGCGCGGATGTTGCCGGTGCCATCCGTCTTCGGGGCTTGGTACGGAGTGGTGAATACTTCCGGCGGTAATTGCGCCTTGAACGGGTTCAACAGCGCCAGCTCGCCCGGGGAAGGCAGGCCCTTGGCGGCCAGCTCGGAATTGTCGAAATAGCTTTGCGAGCGGCTGTAGGCGTTGAAGAACAGATTACGGTTGCTCCATTCAAAGTCGAACGCATACGCCAGTGCTTGCCGCACACGACGGTCCTGGAACAGGGGGCGGCGCAGGTTGTAGGCGAACCCCTGCATGCCTGCCGGGTTCAGGTTCGGTTGTTCAAAACGCTTGACCAGCCCCTGTTTCACAGCGGGAAAGTTGTATTCCGTCGCCCAGGTCTTGGCCTTGGACTCCAGCAGGAAGTCGTATTGACCCGCCTTGAAGCCTTCGAAGGAAACGGTGATGTCCTGGTAATAGACGAACTTGATGGTATCGAAGTTGAACTTGCCGCGATTGACCGGCAGGTTCGCGGCCCAATATTTCGGATTGCGGGTGTAGGTGGCGGACTTGCCCGGGTCGAGCTTGGTCAGGATGTACGGACCGCTGCCCAGCGGGATGTCCAGGTTGGTGCTGTTGAAGGTGCGCTTGCTCCAGTAGCTTTTCGGCAAGATCGACATTTCACCGACAATCAGCGAAAGTTCACGGTTGTTCTTGTTCTTGAAGGTGAATTTGACGCGCTGCTTGTCCAGAGCCTCGACCTTGCTGATCTCGCTGTAGTAATTGCGCAGGTTCGGCGCGCCTTCCTTGCGGATCAGGTCAAAGGTGAAGACAACGTCTTCGGCGGTGACGGGCGTGCCGTCACTGAAGCGAGCCGCCGGATTGAGGTGGTAGGTAATCCAGCTCGCATCCTCGGGATCGCGTTCAATTTTGTCAGCCAGCAGTCCGTAACGCGTGAACGGCTCATCCAGCGCGGCCGTGGTCAGCGAGTCATAGAGATAGTCGGTGCCTTCGACGGCATTGCCCTTGTTGATGAAGGGGTTGGTGCTGTCGAACGTCCCCAGCGCCCGAAGGCGCAGTTCCCCACCCTTGGGCGCATCCGGGCGGGCATAGGCGAAGGCCTTGAAGTTGTCCGGAAGCGCGGGCTTGCCGTGCAGGGCGATGGCGTTGCTGGTGATAACCGCGGCATGACCCAGCGACACCATCAGTGACAGCAGGGCGGGGAACAGCAGCTTGTTCATGGGCAAGTTCACTCCTGAATACCGTGAGCGGCCGTTTTAATAATGAAAACAGGGGATTGTGGCCGGAATTGTAAGTGAGGAGCTTAGCAAAAAAAACCGCCGCAATTGCGACGGTTTTGTGTGCTTCAGGCAATCAGCCCTTGGCGAGATAAAGCACCAGGTCCTGGCCGGGCTTGAGGTTCCGCGAGCCCTTGTTCCAGGTCTGGATCTGGCTGACCGAGACCTTGTAGCGTTTGCTGATCGAATACAGGGTGTCGCCGCGGCGAACCTCGTAACGAACCTGCTTGATGCTGTCCTTGCCGGACTTTTCACGTTTGGCGAGGCGATCCGACTTCTTACCCTTCTTGCCCTTGGCGTCGGCCACACGCTCATCGCGGTCATCTTTCTTTCCGCGCGCCTTGGACTTGTTGTCCTGGCTGTCATCATCGGACTCCGTGCGGATGACAAGGCGCTTGCCCGGACGCAGGCTGTCGCTGAGCTTCATATCATTCCAGCGGGCCAGTTCCTTGGGGCTGACATCGTACTGACGGGAGATGGCGAACAGGGTTTCACCCGGGCGGACCTTGTGGAACTCGCGGTTGCTGTCCGGCTTGGACTTGGCGGCGACTTCCTTCTTGGACTTGGCGTCAGCCTTGCTGTCCTTGGCGCGGCTCTTGTCGTCCTGCTTGGCGTTGTCGCGGCTGGCGACCTTTTCCTCACCCTTGCCGTCATCGGCGCTGCGGGATTCGTCGTCGGCTTCGGAAACGGATTGGTCCTCGCTTTCCTCGATCAACTGGGCGACACGACTGGTGACCGCGTTGCCGGAGCCGTCATAGTAGTGCCCCCGGACCTTGGTATGGGCGACGACCAGCCAGCGACCGGCGGGCAGCTTTTTCTTCTTGCCGGACAGCTTGTTCAGCCGCTTGAGGGCGTCCGAAGTGGTATCGAAACGGGCGGCCACCTTGCTGAGGGTGTCGCCCTTCTTGGTCTTGTAGCGCTGCACCACCACGCGCTCGGCCGGGGGCAGGGCGCTGAGGCGGTTGTCGAAGTCCGCGCCGACATGGGTCGGAATCAGGATGTTATGCGATTCCTGCGGGTCGGTAGCCCAACGCAGGAAGCCGGGGTTCAGCTGGTACAACTGCTTCAGGGTCAACCCGGCGATGCGGGCCACGGCATCAAGCTCCACCTGGCTGCGCGCCTTGACGGTGCGGAACACGGGCTGGTTGACGATGGGCTTGAAGGCGATGTTGTAAGTGGCGGGCTTGTTGACGATCTGGGCGACGGCGAGGAAGCGGGGAACATAGGCTTCGGTCTCTGCGGGCAGGTCCAGCGACCAGTAATCCGTCGGAAGGCCGGCGGCGGCATTCTTGTTGATGGCGCGGTCGACGGTGCCGGGGCCGGCGTTATAGGCCGCCAGCGCCAGTTCCCACGAGCCGAATTTCTTGTAGAGAGCGCCCAGGAATTCATAGGCGGCGCGCGTGGACTGCATCACGTCGCGGCGGCCGTCGTACCAGTAGTTCTGTTTCAGGCCGTAGATCTTGCCGGTGCCGGGAATGAACTGCCACATGCCGGCAGCCTGGGCGGGCGAGAAGGCGAACGGATCGTAAGAACTTTCCACAACGGGCAGCAGCGCCAGTTCGGTGGGCAGGCCGCGCTTCTCGGCTTCGGTGACCGTGTGGTAGAGGTAGTGGCTGGCGCGCGCCGTCATGCGGTCGATGTAGTCCTGTCGCTTGGCGAACCAGTTGCGCTGCATCGCGATGCGTTCGTTGTTCTGGCTCAGGTCCATCCGGAAACCGGCACGCACACGTTCCCACAGATCGCCGAACTTCGCCAGTTCTTCGGGGCTGAGGGAGACGGGCTCCATCTCAGTCACGCCGAGCAATTCGTCAATATCGTCCTGGGTAAATTCACTGCCCTCGGTATCGTAATAACCGGCGGGGGCGTTGCTCAGGCCGTTGGCGCCCGGGGCGGGTCGCTCAACCGCGGAGACAGCCTGTACAGGGGAGGCGAAAATACCGGAGACGGCTTTCTGGGGCTGTGTGGAGCAGGCGGACAGAATCAGGCTTGCGAACGCAAATACCAGTATTTGTTGGACGTATTTGCCGAGGTGAAGCCGGAAATGCATGCCATATTACTCCAGTGAGGCTTAAAACTGCCCGATTCTAGGGAGCCGGGCTGAATACTGGCAAGCCGGACGCAACCGATATTGAATCTTAACTGTAACGAAGTGCGGCAAAATGCCGTTTTTTTAACGAATGGCCGGTTTCCAGGTGTCCTTGAAGCGGCGCAAAGCGACAAAAGCCTCTGATGCAGAAGGGGTTCCCGGCATTTCCGGCAGCAGGTTGCGCAGGACCCGGCGGAAGGCCGGATCATGGGTCCGAAGATAGGGATTCAACCTCTTTTCCAGTTCCAGTAAGGCGGGAAGCGAGGGTATCCCCTGATTAATCCCGCTCTCGATGATCGTGCGGTATTCGCGCAGCGAGGTATTCCCGGGTTCAATGGCCAGCGCGAAATCCAGATTCGCCAGGGTATATTCATGCGCGCAGCAGATACGGGTATTGTCGGGCAGTGCGTATATTAATTCCAGGGAGCGGAACAGCGCTTCCGGGTCGCCGTCGAATACCCGGCCGCAACCCATACTGAAGAGGGTGTCGCCGCAAAAAAGGACCTGCTGGCCGGGGTGGTAAAAAGCCAGATGCTCGTTTGTATGTCCCGGCACCGCCAGGACCCGCCATTCGCCAAAACTCTCCGGCTGCAACATTTCTCCTCCGCAGACCGGGTGCGTGACTCCTCCGATCTCTCCTGGGCCGTAAATCACGGCTTCGGGATGACGGGCGGCCAACTCTGCCAGCCCGGCGGTATGGTCGGCGTGGCGATGGGTGACGAATACTGTCGTCAGCCGCCATGAGCGGGATTGCAAAACCGAAGCAAGCAGGGCGTAATCGCCGACATCGACCGCCAACGCCTGGCCGTCGGGCGATACCCAAAGCCACAGGTAGTTGTCGTTAAACATGGGAACGGGCAGAAGCCGGTACTCGCCGGGCATGACAGGTGTCCTCTCAACATCCATAATGCATGATAGTGCAAACAGGCAGGTTTTTCGGCATGGAATTACCCCACCTCTGGCCTCCGGCATCGCGACCGGACCTGTCAGCCGCGCTGGCGGAGTGGTTTGGCGAAGAGCCGGGCGGCGAACTGCTGGCCGCCGAGCGCCGCTTGCTCGGCCATGTGCTCCCCGACCTGTTCGGCTACCACGCCTTGCAACTCGGGCAGCCCGCACCCGCCAACATGCTGGAAGCCAGCCGTATCCGCCACTGCCTTGTGGCGGATGAGAGTCCACAGCCCGTCGACGGCTTGTCGATGTTCCACGCCCGTCCGGAGAGCCTGCCGCTTTCCGCGGACAGTATCGATGTCGTGCTGCTGCATCACCTGCTGGACGTCTGCACCAACCCGCACGCCGTTCTCCGTGAGGCCTGCCGCGTGCTGCTGCCGGAAGGTCATCTGGTCATTGTCGGCTTCAATCCCTGGAGCCTGTGGGGGCTGTGGCGCTTGTTCCGGCTGCCCTGGTCCTCGACGCCCTGGCTGCGCCGGGCGCTGAGCCCGCAGCGCATGTCGGACTGGCTGTCCCTGCTGGATTTCGAGGTGGTGGGTGTCGAGTCCGCCTATTTCCTGCCGCCGGTCAAGGCGGCGATGGTGCGCAAGCGTCTGGGCTGGATGGAGGCCCTCGGCGCGCGTTACTGGAGTCAGGGCGGAGCCGCCTATGTGGTGCTGGCCCGCAAACGGGTCGCCTGCATGACGCCGCTGCGCTTGCGCCAGCCGCTGCTGCAGATGTTGCGTCCCGCACTGGTGGCGGAGACACGCAACGGTAATGATTCGCTCAAGCAACAGGATGACTGAACGCGGTATGAAGAAAATCGAGATATTCAGTGACGGCGCCTGCCGCGGCAATCCCGGCCCCGGCGGCTGGGGCGCCTTGCTGCGCTACGAGGCCCGCGAAAAACGCCTGTATGGTTCGGAGCCGCACACCACCAACAACCGCATGGAGCTGAAGGCGACTATTGAGGCCCTGCGCGCGCTGCGTGAGCCCTGCGAGGTCACCGTTTGGACTGACTCCCAGTACGTCAAGAAGGGCATGACCGAATGGTTGGGCGGCTGGAAGGCCAAGGGCTGGAAGACGGCGGCCAAGGAGCCGGTCAAAAACGCCGATCTGTGGCAGGAACTGGATGCCGAAGCCGCCCGTCACCGAGTGGACTGGCAGTGGGTAAAGGGCCATGCCGGTCATGAAGGCAACGAAGAGGCTGACCGTCTGGCCAATCAGGCGATTGATGAAATGCTGGGGGCCGTGAGATGAGACAGGTTGTTCTGGATACCGAAACCACGGGCATGAACCCGCTCGAAGGCCACCGCATTATCGAAATCGGTTGCCTGGAGCTGGAAAACCGGCGGCTGACCGGCCGCTCCTTCCATTATTACCTGCAACCGGACCGTCCGATTGATGCCGAGGCGATCGCCGTGCACGGCATCACCAACGAATTTCTGGTGGGGAAACCGCGTTTTGCCGAAATTGCCGGCGAATTCGAAGCATTCGTCCGTGATGCTGAGCTGATCATCCACAACGCGGCGTTCGACGTGGGCTTCCTGGATCATGAAATGCGCCGCCTGGACCCGGATTTCGAGTCCATCCGCCGCTTCTGCACCGTGCTGGATACCCTGGGACTGGCCCGGCAGAAGCATCCGGGCCAGAAGAACAGCCTGGATGCCCTCGCCAAGCGCTATTTTGTCGATCACCGGCAACGGACCTACCACGGTGCGCTGCTGGATGCCGAGATACTGGCCGATGTCTATCTGGCGATGACCGGCGGGCAGGTCGGGCTCAGCCTGCAAGAGGAAGGCGAGTCCGGAGAGGGCAGCCGCGAAACCATCCGCCGGCTGGCGGAGGGGCGGCCGCCGCTGCGGGTGATCCGCGCGTCGCCTGAAGAATCGGCAGCCCATCAGGCCCGACTGGATATTATTGACAAATCCTGTGGCGGAACCTGCATTTGGCGTGAAGAGGGACTGGCGTGATGTCCGCAAAACCATTATTTTAAGTCCAATAATAAAACCGGCCCCGTGCCGATTCTCCCCAACCCGAATAAAGACAGGAAGGAATCCATGCTTCCGAAAATCGATGTAAGCGCGCTGAACCTGATCAAGTCCGAAATCGACGGTTCACTGACCCAGATTGAAGGCGCCCTGAGCGCGTTCGTCGAGGACAACTCCAACAACGCGACGCTGGGCGAGTGTGTTGAGGCCATGGAGCAGGTGTGGGGAGCGCTGCGGCTGATCAATATCCATGGAGCCTCCGAACTGGCCGAACTGATGTTCGCCCTGCTTCGCCAGATCAACGACCTCCAGGAAAACACTCCTGAGCGCTATTTTTCGGCGCTGGGCAACGGCATGATGGTGCTGAACCGTTATCTGGAGTATGTTCAGATCAAGGCGGTCAGCCTGCCGCAACTACTGTTGCCGTCCATCAATGAATGCCGCAAGGCCTTGGGCCTGCCTGAACTGGGTGAGGGATTCTACCTCGATGTGCCTTATCTGCCGGCTCCGCCGGCGCTGTTGCCGCTGGATATCGACAGCGCGCGCGAGCAGCAGCTGGCCCACCGCGTGCGCCACATGTACCAGATTGGTCTCATCAACCTGTTGCGCGATCAGGCGGAGCCCGTTCATTACCACCTGATGAGCCGTGCGCTGGAGCGCGCCGCCCAACTGTGCGCCGGCAATGCGCAGTCCCTGTTGTGGTGGGTGGGCCAGGCCGTGCTTGAAGCGCTGTCCGGCGGCGTGGAGCTGACCGGCGGTCGCAAGCGCCTGCTGGCGCAGCTGGAACAGCAGTTGCGCCTGCTGTCCCTGCCGGGCGGAGCTTCGCAGCCGGTGGACACCACCGTGTTGGCCAATGCCCTGGCCATTGTCGGCCTGGGTGAAAGCGGCGCCCATGTGACCGAAGTTCAAGCCGCCTTCGAGCTTTCCGCCAGCTGCATTCCGCAAAGCCAGCTGCAATCCCAGCATGATTCCATGTTCGGGCCGGGCGGTTCGGTCATCAAGACCGTTGCCACGGTGCTCAAGGACGAAATCGCCCACATCAAGGATGTGCTGGACATCATCGCCCGCGGCTCGCAGCAGGAAGAGGAAAGCTACGAAACCGTGGCTGACGAAATCACCAAGGCCTCGCAGACGCTCATCATGCTGTCACTGAACGATGTGGCCGGGGCGATGCGCCGTCAGGCCGACGTGGTGCGCGGCTGGACCGACGTGCCCGAGGAAACCGAGCTGAACCTGCTGGTGGATATCCTGCTGCAGGCCGACAACGCCGTGGCCGCGCTGGACAAGGAAATGACACCGGGCAGCCAGACCGTGGTGAACAACGCCCGCATCTCCATCCACCAGTTGGACGAAGCCCGCGCGATGCTGGTTGCCGAAAGCCGCGCCGGCATGTCGCTGGTGAAACGCGCCATCCTTTCGTATATCGAATCCCAGGGCGACACCCTGCATCTGGCGAATGTTCCGGCAACGCTGCAATCCACCAGCGGCGGCCTGTCCTTCCTGATGGCCGAGCGCGGTGCGGGCATCCTGCGTTCCTGCGCTGCTTTCGTCGATCGTCTGGTCAACACCAAGCAATTGGCCCCGATGTCCGTTATCGAGACCTTCGCTGACGCCATTGCCTGTGTGGACTATTACCTGGAAAGCCTGGAAGTCAACAAGCCGGTCAGCGACAATGTCTTTGACATTGGCGAGGACAGTGTGGCAGAACTGGGCTTCCCCGTTCTGAACCGACAGGCTGCCTGATGCCCTTGACCCCTGCGGAGCCCGAGCGCGATCTTTGGCTCCTCTTTCATGAAAACAAGCTCGTAGTCCATACCGAAACCGGCCGCCTTCTGCATGAAGCGCCGGTTTTCGATTTTTCCGCCGAAACCGTCCATCTGGTTGAGCAGACCGCGTCGCATCGCGTGCGAACCGTGCGCCTTCCGGCGTTTGCCCCCGACGGGGATTACGCGCTGCGCGGCCTGCGCGACCTGCTGCTTGAGGATGCCCGGGAGCTCTTTCGCCTGGCCTCGACCGCCCTGCAGGTGCTGGAGTGGGATCGCAATCACCGCTATTGCAGCCATTGCGGTTCGGTGACCGCCCCCCACCCCAAAGGCGAAAGGGCCAGGGTCTGCATCAGCTGCGGCTACAGCCAGTATCCGCGTATCCAGCCCTGCGTCATTGTTGCCATTACCAAGGGTGACCATATCCTGCTGGCCAGAGCGGCGCATTACACGATCCCCATGTACAGCCTGTTGGCCGGATTTGTCGAGGTAGGCGAAACACTGGAGGAGGCGGTCGCCCGTGAAGTGGCGGAAGAGTCCGGCGTCCGGGTCGGCAACCTGCGCTATTTCGGCAGCCAGTCCTGGCCCTTTCCCGGTAATCTGATGTTGGCTTTCCGGGCGGAGTGGGAGGGCGGCGATATCGTGATTCAGGAAGAGGAGTTGCAGGATGCACAGTTCTTCCACTACCGGAACCTGCCGATGATCCCGCCAGCGGGCAGTATTGCCTATCAGGTGATCATGGCGGCGGTTCAGGAGTTGACCGCCAAATACGGCTGATCCCTTCATTCAAGGAGTTTCTGATGGTTGACATGCTGCTGCAGTACGGCCTGTTTCTGGCCAAGGCGATTACCGTGGTCATCGCCGCCATGTTCATCATTATTACCGTCGCGAATATCGGCGAGCGGCGTCGTCACAGCGAGGATGACGGCGATATCGAAATCATGCGCCTCAATGAGCGCTTTGAGCATTTCGCCAATGTGCTGCGCATGGCGGTGCTGGACAAGAACGGATTGAAGGCCTACCTCAAATCCGAAAAGGAATGCGAGAAGTCGGAAAGCAAAAAGGGAAGGGACAAGGAGGACGATGGCAAGAGTGGTCGCCGCCGCGTTTTCGTATTGAATTTCAATGGCGACCTGCGGGCTTCCGCCACAGACAACCTCCGTCAGGAAATCACGGCGATCCTGACCCTGGCAGAGCCTTCCGATGAAGTGGTGATGTGTCTGGAAAGCCCGGGCGGCATGGTGCACGGATACGGGCTGGCTTCCTCGCAACTGGCGCGGTTGCGTCAGGCAGGGGTGCCATTGACGGTGTGTGTCGACAAGGTGGCCGCCAGCGGCGGTTACATGATGGCCTGTCTGGCCAATACCATTCTGGCCGCCCCGTTCGCGATTGTAGGCTCCATCGGCGTGGTCGCTCAGATTCCCAACTTTCACCGCCTGCTCGACAAATGGGATATCGATTTCGAGGTCCTGACGGCCGGGGAGTACAAAAGGACCCTGACCGTTTTCGGGGAAAACACCGATGCCGGGCGCGAGAAATTCATTGCGGAGCTTGAGGATACCCACCAGTTGTTCAAGGATTTCGTCCAGGACTACCGGCCGTCGCTGGATATCGCCCGCGTCGCTACCGGCGAACACTGGTACGGCCGTCGTGCGGTGGACCTCGGGCTGGTCGACAAGCTGATGACCAGTGATGAATATTTGCTGGCCGCCAGCAAGGAAGCCGATGTTTTTGCGGTCCGCTTCGTGCATAAAGTGCCATTGCTGCAGCGGGTCGGCCTGGTCGCCGCATCCAGTCTGGACCGTGTGCTGCTGGGCTGGTGGGAACGGCTGGTGCAGCGTCCGAAGTTCTGATTCTTCATCGGGAGAGCCCGTCATGACCGGATTTGCCGAATACGATCGCTATGATGCCCTGGGTCTGGCCGGGCTGGTTCGCCGTAAGGAAGTTTCTGCGGTTGAGCTGCTGGCGGAAGCCATCGAACGCCGTAACCGCATCAACCCCTTCATCAACGCCGTCATCCATGATATGGACCGGCAGGCCCGTGAAGCCCTGGAGCGCGGACTGCCGGAGGGCCCGTTCTCCGGAGTCCCTTTTCTGATCAAGGACTTGCTGGCGGCCTATGCCGGCGTGCCGATGACCAGCGGCAGCCGCGCCTACCGCCATTATGTTCCTGACTACGACAGCGAGATGGTGCGTCGTTACAAGGCTGCTGGCACGGTCATTTTCGGCAAGACCAATACGCCCGAGTTTGGCCTGATGGGCGTGACCGAACCCGAGCTGTTCGGGGCTACCCGTAATCCCTGGCATCTGGAGCGCACTCCCGGTGGTTCCAGCGGCGGGGCAGCGGCGGCCGTGGCCGCCGGCATTGTGCCGATGGCCAGCGGTGGTGATGGCGGCGGCAGTTTGCGCATTCCCGCTTCCTGTTGCGGCCTGGTCGGCTTCAAGCCTACCCGGGGGAGGAACCCCCATGGCCCGGCGGTTTCCGAACCGTGGTTCGGGCAGGTGCAGGAGGGGGTGGTATCACGCTCGGTGCGCGATACGGCGGCGATGCTGGATGCTACCCATGGCCCCGAGCAAGGGGCGCTCTATGCCGCGCCCGCCTATCAGGGGCGCTTTCTGGATGAGGTGACGACCCCGCCCGGTCGTTTGCGCATTGCCTGGACGGCCGCGCCGTTGTTGCGGGACGGCTCCATGGATGCCGAATGCCGCAAGGGACTGGAGGCGACCGTTCACCTGCTGGAATCTCTTGGGCATGAATTGGTCGAGGCAGCTCCTCCGCTGGACAAGGCGGCGCTGTCCGAAGGCTACCTGCTGCGCATCGCCGCCGCGACCGCCGGTGAGGTCGGGACGGCTGAGCGTCTCCTGGGCCGGCGCTTGACACTGGATGATTTTGAGACGGAAACCTGGTCACTGGTCCGTCTGGGCCAATCCTTCACCGCTGGGGATCTGGATAACGCCAATCGCCTGATTCATGCGCAGTTGCGCCGCTTCGATGCCTTCATGAACCAGCATGACGTCTTCCTCACGCCGACCTTGGCGTCTCCACCACCGGGATTCGGGGAATTCCGGCTCAAGGGTGCCGAGAAGATACTGGCTCCGCTGGCCAAACGTTTCGCCTTGGGTCCGCTGGTGCACCTGCTGCCCATCCTCACCCGGCTGGCCGAGCAGAACTTCAGCTGGGTTGCGTCGACGCCGGTCATGAACATGAGCGGTCACCCTTCGGTGTCGCTGCCCCTGCACTGGAGCAGTGACAACTTGCCGGTGGGGATGATGTTTACCGGCCGTTTCGGGGATGAGGCAACCCTGTTCCGCCTGGCCGGTCAGCTCGAACAGGCCGTGCCCTGGTTCTCGCGTCGCTCCCCGGTGCATGCCGGCGGCAGTGGCCTGAAATGACAGCTATATTGGCACCTTGATCCATTACCGGAAGCGGGTGCATTCGCCATACTGGCTTCATCGCAAACCGCGTTGAGACGAGACAGCCGCCATGACCACGCCGAAGACCGTGACACCCGCCGGGACCGCCAACATTCCGGTTCGCCGCATGGATTTTGAGTTCGACGACGCCATACCCCTGTACTGGTTTGACAACAATCCCTTCCTGACCATGCTGCTGACCGGGTTGTCCTGCACCTTCCCGGAAGGGGAACGCATGTTCATGCGCGCCGTGCGCCATTATCAGGATCGGATTATCGACCCCGAGCTGCAGAAGGAAGTCCGCGCCTTTATCGGCCAGGAAGCGCATCACGGCAAGGAGCATGAGTCTTTCAACAGTTTCATGGCCGGCAAGGGCCTGCCGATCGACGCCATTACCGCGTTCGTGAAGCAGGGCATCGCCAAGGAAGAAAGCCTGCTTTCCAAGGAGCGCATGCTGGCCAAGACCTGCGCGCTCGAACACTTCACCGCCATGTTTGCCGAGACCATCCTGGAGCATCCGGAGTTCCTCGACGCCATGGATGAACGCCTGCGTCCCTTGTGGCTGTGGCATGCGGTTGAAGAAAGTGAACACAAGGCGGTCGCCTTCGATGTTTACCAGCAGCAGGTGGGCGACTATTGGGTGCGCGCCAGTGAAATGGCCTTTACCACCGTGCTGTTCAGCTTCTTTACCGGTCTGCATACGGTGCAGTTGCTGAAGCATCAGGGGGAACTCGGGAACCTGCGCTCCATTGCCAAAGGCATGGCCAAGCTGGCCGGGCCGAAAGGCTTTTTCCGCGGCATGCTGCCGCGCTATCTGGCCTATTACAAGCGGGATTTCCATCCCAACCAGGTCGACAGCCGGGATCTGCGGGAAAAGGGTCTGCGCATGTTGAAAGGCTATCTTGGCGACAAGCTGGCCCTCGCCGCCTGAAGACCGGCCGGTTTCACAAAGTTGCTACGATTAGTTGTGTGATTCCGGAACCCGGTTCTATCCCTCTCCCGGAAAACTCTGTCACAATGCGTTACATTTGACCCTTGTGACAGGGATTTTCCATGCTGCCCGGATACTTTACCCAGGTTCGCAACGCCCGCTTCCTGGCCTTCATTTTTGTGGGCGGCATCTTCCTGCTGGCTGTCCGGATGGGGCTGCTGGTGCCGATGTATTCTGGTCTGCTGGCCTATGCCCTGGTGCTGAAAACCTCAGGCACCATTGTCGATGAAAAGATCCGTTCCGCCCGCTCCAAATGGGTGGCGACCGCCCTGGTGGCGACGCTGGTCGTCATTGTCCTGATGCTGGCGGCCGCCATCATCCATTTGTTGCTCAAGGCCACGACCGATGTCCACGATCTCCTGCTGAAAATGAGCGAGATCCTGACCTCGGCGCGAAACTGGCTGCCGGAGCGGCTCAGCGAATCCATTCCCCAGCAAAGCGAACTGCTGTACAAACTTTCGGAATGGTTGAAAACCCACGCTACGGAAATCGGCACTTTCGGCCTTGGCGCCCTGAAGGGCATCGGCTATGTGCTGTTCGGCGTGCTGTTGGGTGCGATGGTGGCTGTTTCAGACGCGAACCGCACCGCGCCGCTGGGACCGGTCAGTCGCCGCATGCTGCAACAGGTGGAAGGCTTGCGTGAGTCTTTCTGGCGGGTTGCGTCAGCCCAATTGCGCATTTCGGCCCTGAACACAGCCCTGACTAGCATATATCTCCTGGTGCTGCTGCCGCTTTTCGGGGTCGAAATCCCCCTGACCAAAACCCTGATCGCCGTGACCTTCCTGGCGGGGCTGCTGCCGGTGATCGGCAACCTGATTTCCAATACCGCGATTACCGTGATCAGTCTGAGCGTTTCCTTCGAGGTGGCTGTCGCCGCGCTGGTTTTCCTGATTGTCATCCACAAGCTGGAGTATTTCGTGAACGCCCGCATTGTTGGCACCAGCATCAATGCCCGTGCCTGGGAAATCCTGCTGTGGATGCTGGTGATGGAGCGGCTGTTCGGGTTGGGCGGCGTTGTTGCGGCCCCGGTTTTTTATGCCTGGTTCAAGGAGGAGTGGCACCTCTGGGACCGTCCCGGGAGCGCAAGCGTGAAGCTGGAGCACGGTTGATCCGATGCTGCTGGCGAATCTGTCGGGCGGTGCATGACAGCCCCGGAGCTGCATGATAGATTGCGAATCCTTTCCGGCCGCTAGTGCTGCGGCCGCCCGGATAACAACAGAACGCGCGTTGAGAAACAGTCGTGACCCTCGAAGAAATTTATGCCAAAAACAAGACGGTCGAAGGCCGCATCCTGAAATTCCGCGCTGATCGCGGCCCGGTAACCTTCATATTCGGTTTGTTTGCGGCGCAATTACTGCTGTGGTGGTTCCTGCCGGTTTGGGGAGCCGTCATAGCCGGCATCCTGCTGCTGCCTCTCTTGGGCACCAGTGCCATTTATAACCATCATCAACAGCATCATAACGCCTTCCTGTCGCCGTTCCTGAATCGTGTCTTCGAAACGGTGCTGGGCACCCAGACCATGATCACGTCTTATGCCTGGGTACTGCACCACAATTTCGGTCATCATCCCAATTACATGAACCAGCCGCCCGACGAGGATGAAGATGAATCGCGTTGGGCACGCCCTGACGGCAGTCTGATGACCCGTCCCGAATACACGCTCAACCTGCTGTTCCGCGCCTCCTATGACAGCATCATGGTCGGTATCCGCAAGCGTCCCAAGGTGCTGCTGTATTTCACGCTGATGTTCATGCCTTACCTGGCCTTGCAGTTCGTCCTGGCCTGGGTGAACTGGCAGAACTACCTGGCAATTTTCCTGGTTCCGTCCTTCATGATGCTGCTCTATGTCTATGACCTGACTTACGAGCATCACAGCGGCCTTTATACCAAGAATCATTACGAAGCTTCGCGTAACCGGGTCGGCCGCCTCTACAACATCCGCACCTGCAATCTGGGCTACCACACCGCACATCACATCAAGCCTTTCATCCACTGGTCCTTGCTGCCTTATTACCACGATCTGATCAAGGACAAGATTCCACCGCATTGCTATGTCAAATGCCGCTAATGCAGAACGCCGGAGGAATCCGGCGTTTTGCATTCTTCTGTAAGGGATTTCTTGAAGCGCATTTCAAGCGTGTGGCATCCTTTGGTGAGTCCAATCCAACCGGTTGCAGGTGTCCCGATGCTGATGCTGGTGATTCTCAAATGTCCTGAAGGCGTGATTATGCCGGATCGCCGCGCCGTTCCTCTGGACGGGGCGCTGACCATCGGGCGCAGTGCCGAATGCAGACTGACCTTGCCTGATCAGCATGTCAGCCGGGAACACTGCCGGATCGAGTTGGTGTCAGGGAGCTGGTGGTTACGGGTGACGGCCGGGGTCAATCCCGTTTGGGTGGGCAAGAACGAACTCTTCAAGAATGAAGTCCAGTTATTGCGGGTCGGCGACCAGCTGCGGATTGGCGGCTTCGAGCTGGCCATTGTCGAAAGCACCGCCGACAGTCTTGGCGCCGCGCGGGATGATGAAGCGGACTGGCCTGATGACACCACCATCATTGATTGGGATGCCATCTTTGCCAACAGCCTGATCCTGCGCGCCAAGACCGGCGGCGACTGAGCTCTGACCGCCGGAGACCGGGTATCAGGCCGGATCATACCCCAGGTTCGGACTCAGCCACTTTTCCGCCTTCGTCAGATCCCAGCTCTTGCGCTGCGCATAAGACGCCACCTGATCGCGGTCGATCTTGCCGACATTGAAGTAGGTGCTTTCCGGCAGCGAGTAATAGAACCCGCTCACTGACGCCGCCGGCCACATCGCGAAATGCTCGGTCAGCGCAATGCCCGTATTCTTTTCCGCATCCAGCAGCGCGAACAGCGTGCCTTTCTCGGTATGTTCCGGGCAGGCCGGGTAACCCGGTGCAGGGCGGATGCCGACATACTTTTCCTTGATCAGCTCTTCGTTGCTCAGCGCTTCCGCCGGCTGATATCCCCAGAACTCCTTGCGCACGCGCTCGTGCAGTCGTTCGGCAAAGGCTTCGGCCAGACGGTCGGCCAGCGCCTGCACCAGGATGGCGCTGTAGTCATCACCGGCATCGCGGTACTGTTTGGCCAGCACTTCCGCGCCCAAGCCCGCCGTCACCGCAAAGCCGCCGATATAGTCCTTGGCGGTAGAGGATTGCGGGGCGATGAAATCCGCCAGCGAATAATTCGGCTTGCCGCTAACCTTGTCGCTTTGCTGGCGCAGGTGGTGCAACGTGGTCAGCACCGTCTGGCGCGAATCGTCCGCATAGACCACCACGTCATCATCGTTGACCTGCGCGGCGGGCCAGAAGCCGATCACACCATTGGCTTGCAGCCGCTTTTCACCGATCAGCTTGTCCAGCATCGCTTGGGCATCGTTGTAGAGGCGGGTGGCTTCCGCGCCCACCACATCATCCTTGAGGATGGCCGGAAACTTGCCTGCCAGGCTCCAGGTAATGAAGAACGGCGTCCAGTCGATGTACTGACGGATCTCCTCCAGCGGATAGTCCTTCAGCACGGTCACGCCCAATTGCCTGGGCTTCGGCGGGGTATAGGCATCCCAGTCCTTCTTGAACTTTTCAGCAATCGCCTGTTCGTAGCTCAGCTTCGCCGCTTTCGGCTGGCGGTTGGCGTGGCGCACCCGCACTTCTTCATACTCGGCGCGACGTTCCGCCAGGAAGGCCGGCTTCATTTCCGGGGAGAGCAGGGTGGTGGCGACACCAACCGCACGCGACGCGTCAGCGACGTAGACTACGCCATCGTTGCGATACTGCGGGTCGATCTTGACAGCGGTATGCGCCTTCGAGGTGGTCGCGCCGCCAATCATCAGCGGGATATTGAAGCCCTGACGCTGCATCTCACGGGCCACATAGACCATTTCGTCCAGGGACGGCGTGATCAGGCCTGACAGGCCGATGATGTCCACCTTCTCGCGGATGGCGGTTTCCAGAATCTTCTCGCACGGCACCATCACGCCCAGATCCACGATGTCATAACCGTTGCAGCCCAGCACAACGCCGACAATATTCTTGCCGATGTCGTGCACATCACCCTTGACGGTGGCCATCAGGATCTTGCCCTTGCTCTGGCCGACCACCTTTTCCGCTTCAATGTACGGGTTCAGCCAGGCCACGGCCTGCTTCATCACCCGCGCCGACTTCACCACCTGTGGCAGGAACATCTTGCCTTCGCCGAACAGGTCGCCGACCACGTTCATGCCCGCCATCAACGGACCTTCGATCACGTCCAGCGGCCGTTTGGCTTGCAGGCGCGCCTCTTCGGTATCGACATCAATGAAGGCGGTGATGCCTTTCACCAGCGCGTATTCCAGCCGCTTTTCCACGGACTGGTTGCGCCATTCCAGGGTATCGGCGGCGGCGTTGTCGCCGGTCTTGCCGTGCTCACGGTATTTGTCGGCGATCGCCAGCAGCTTTTCGGTGGCGTCGTTGCGGCTTTCCCCTTGATTGCGGTTGAGAATCACGTCTTCCACGGCGTTTTTCAGTTCGGCGGGAATGTCATCATAAATAGCCAGTTGCCCGGCGTTGACGATGCCCATGGTCATGCCTTGCTGGATGGCGTGATACAGGAAGACGGCATGAATGGCTTCGCGTACCGGTTCGTTGCCGCGGAAGGAGAAGCTGACATTGGAGACGCCGCCGGAAATCATCGCGTGCGGCAGGTTCTGCTTGATCCAGCCGGTGGCTTCGATGAAATCGACGGCATAGTTGTTGTGTTCTTCAATGCCGGTGGCGATGGCGAAGATGTTCGGGTCGAAGATGATGTCTTCCGCCGGGAAGCCGACTTCATCGACCAGCACGCGGTAAGAACGCTCGCAGATTTCGCGCTTGCGGGCGGCGGTGTCGGCCTGGCCCTGCTCGTCAAAGGCCATGACGATGACCGCCGCGCCATAACGTCGGCACAACTTAGCCTTTTCGACAAACTCGGCGTGGCCTTCCTTCAGCGAGATCGAGTTCACCACCGGCTTGCCCTGGATGCACTTCAGCCCCGCCTCGATGATTTCCCACTTCGAGGAGTCCACCATGATCGGCACGCGCGAAATGTCCGGTTCGGAGGCGATCATGTTGAGGAAGGTGACCATCGCGCCCTGTGAGTCGAGCATGCCTTCGTCCATGTTGATGTCGATGATCTGCGCGCCGCCTTCCACCTGCTGGCGGGCGATGTCCAGCGCTTCGGCATAGTTCTGCTCGCGGATCAGTCGGGCGAACTTCTTCGAACCGGTGACGTTGGTGCGCTCGCCGACATTGACGAACAGCGAGTCCTGAGTGATGTTGAACGGCTCCAGCCCGGACAGGCGGCAGGCCGGTTCGATTACCGGAATGACGCGCGGCGGAATATCCTTCACCGCCTGGTAAATGGCGGCGATGTGCTCGGGCGTGGTGCCGCAGCAACCGCCGACGATATTGACCAGCCCGCTTTCGGCAAAGTCACGGATGAAGGCGGCGGTCTGCGCCGGGGTTTCGTCGTATTCGCCAAAGGCGTTCGGCAACCCGGCGTTGGGGTGGGCGCTGACGAAGATATCGGCCTTTTCGGCGATTTCCTTGACGTGCGGGCGCATCGCGTCCGCGCCCAGCGCGCAGTTGAAGCCGATCGACAGCAGGTCGGCGTGGCGTACCGAATTCCAGAAGGCCTCGGCGGTCTGGCCGGTCAGGGTGCGGCCGGAGGCATCAGTGATGGTGCCGGAAATCATCACCGGCAGTTCGGTGCCGGTGTCGTCGAAATACTTCTTCACCGCGTAGATCGCGGCCTTGCAGTTCAGGGTGTCAAAGACGGTTTCGATCAGCAGGATATCCGCGCCGCCTTCCACCAGGCCGATGGTCGCCTCGTAATAGTCTGTCACCAGCGCATCAAAAGTGATGTTCCGGTAGGCGGGGTTGTTCACGTCCGGCGAAATGGAGCAGGTGCGAGAGGTGGGGCCGATCACCCCGGCCACGAAGCGCGGCTTTTCCGGGGTCTGCGCCGTCCATTTGTCGGCGACTTCGCGGGCAAGGCGGGCGGCGGCGCGGTTCAGTTCCGGCGTCAGCTCTTCCATGTGGTAGTCGGCCTGTGAGACGCGGGTGCTGTTGAAGGAACAGGTTTCCAGGATATCGGCCCCGGCGGCGCAATAGGCGTCATGGATGCCGGCGATGATTTGCGGCTGGGTCAGCACCAACAGGTCGTTGTTGCCCTGCACGTCGTGCGGCCAGTCGGCGAAGCGCTCCCCGCGATAGTCGGCTTCCTGCAGCTTGTGACGCTGGATCATCGTGCCCATTGCCCCGTCAATGATCAGGATGCGTTGTTGCAGGGCGGCGCGAAGCTGGGCGGTACGGGATGCGGTCATGGCGGGGGACACATTGAGGTAAATCAAAAATGGGGGGCTATTCTAGCAAAATGGTCACGGACTGTCCCGCTGTCCGGAGGACGGGTATACCTTAGTAATCTACTCGGGTATGATGTAAGCGGTTATAATGCTTGAAACACTTTCCCCGAGAGCCGTGGCATGAGCAATCTGAACATCACCATCACTGAAGCTGCCCAAGGATATCTGCGCGAGCTGCTGGCGAAGCAGAACAGCGAAGGCATCTCCGTGCGCATTTTTGTCGAGAACCCCGGCACTCCCCGCGCCGAGTGCTGCATGGCCTATTGCACCGTCGGGGAAGAGCAGCCGGATGATATCCGCCTGGCGATGGACGGTTTCATGGCGTTCATCGAACTGAAAAGCGCCCCTTATCTGGAAGACGCGGTCATTGATTACAACAAGGACCGTTTCGGCGGCCAGCTGACCTTCAAGGCTCCCAAGTCCAAGGTGCCGCAGATCGGCGAGGGCAGCAGCCTTGAAGAACGCATCAACCATGTCCTCTTCAGCGAGATCAACCCCGGCCTGGCCGCGCACAACGGCAATGTCAGCCTGCTGGAAATCTTCACCGACGACAAGGAAGGCCTGACGGCGGTGCTGAAGTTCGGCGGCGGCTGCCAGGGCTGCTCGGCGGTGGACATGACCCTGAAGCAAGGCGTAGAGACCACGCTCAAGGCCAGCATTCCCGAACTGCAGCGGGTGGTGGACAGCACCGACCATTCCAATACCGACAACGCCTATTTCCGCTAACCGGAAAGCCCTTCACACCCCGGTCCAATCCTTCATCCGGGCCGCGGGTGTGTTAAAGTCCGGCTGCACGCTTGATTTTCCGGCAGCCGGATTCCATGAAAACCCATGCAACTGACAATGTGCTGCGGCTGGCGACTTTTTGCCTGGCCGTCTGGCTTTGCCTGCTGGTGTCGGGCTGCACATCCCTGAATCCGAACGCCCCCCGGCCCATCACCGAATCTTTTCAACCGCTGGAACGAACGCCTTTGCAGGAGTGGCGGGCCTCACTGGACCTGCCGTCCGGAATTTCCGCATTTCACCTCGTCACTTCCGGCCGCGACGCCCTTGCGGCAAGACTGGCCCTGATTGATCAGGCTGCCTCCACCATCGACATGCAGTATTACATGCTGCGTGATGATTCCAGCACCCAGTTGATCATTTCCCGATTGTTGCAGGCAGCGGATCGGGGTGTTCGTGTCCGATTGCTGGTTGATGATATTTTCGGGCTGAAACGAGACCATATCCTGGCGACCCTGAGTGCTCACCCGAACATCGAGATCCGGGTCTTCAATCCCTTTCTGGCGCGCGGTAAGGCCAACCCCTTGCGGTTGCTTGAGTTTCTCCAGAAGTCCTCCCTGAACAAACGCATGCATAACAAGCTGCTGGTGGTGGACAATACTGCGCTGGTTGTTGGCGGTCGTAATCTGGGTAACGAATATTTCGATAGCGAAGCCGAAACCGAATTCACTGATCTCGATGTGTTGGTTATGGGGCCGGTAGTCTATGAAGCTTCAGAGAGCTTTGACGAGTACTGGAACCACCAGTTGGCCGTGCCGGTCCGCGCCTTCCTGCGTGACATGCCGACTGAAGAGCATCTGGAAGTCATGCGTTCCCGCCTGCAGCGGTTGATAACCCAGTTGCGGCAGAACAATTATCCGATGCAGTTCTCGTTAAGCACGCTCGCGGAAGGAATCAGCAATCACCAGTTGTCCTTCCGGCGCGGTAAGGCGCACATGCTCTATGATCGTCCCGAAAAAGTCCTCAATGAGGGCAGGCGCTTGTTCAAGGGTGTCTACCTGGCCGCCGATCTCTATCCCGCCATTGCCAAGACCCGTGAGGATGTCTTGCTGGTGTCGGCCTATTTTGTGCCCGGGCCGCGTCTGCGCGACTTGCTGGAAGGGCTGGTCAGCAGCGGTGTGCGGGTGCGGCTGCTGACCAACTCACTGGCGGCAACGGATGTTGCCTATGTCCACGGCGCCTATTCCCGCTGGCGGGGACCTTTGATTGATGCCGGGGTGGAAATCTATGAGATGCGGCCGCTGGCGAAAAGACCCCTGGCATCATTCAGGCTGATCGGCCGCTCACGAAGCAGTCTGCACGCCAAGGCGCTGATACTGGACAGCCGCCAGGTATTCATCGGCTCCATGAATCTGGATCAGCGTTCGGTTTACCTGAATACCGAAACGGGCATTCTGATTGACTGTCCCGATTTGGCAGCTGACCTGCGCGCCAGTTTTGAACGGTTGATGCTGCCGGATATGAGTTACGAGGTATATGCGGACAAGGAGGAACCGGGACGGCTGTTGTGGTGGGGTATCCGTTCAGGCAAGGATGTGGTGCTACGCCGTGATCCCGAAGCGGGATTCTGGAAGCGGTGGAAGGCAGCGTTCCTGGGCAAGATATTGCCCGAACGCATGTTGTAAAACAGAGAAGCCCGCAAATCGGCGGGCTTCTCTTCAGGGCAGGACATTGTCAATAAAAGACAAACTTGATACTTAGGGCCATCAGGGTCATGCCCAGCAGGGGGCGGATGATCCGTTCCGGCATGCGTGAGCTCAGCAGCGTCCCCAGAATGATCGCCGGAATCGAGCCGATCAACAGCATGCTCAGCAAGTGATAATCGACGTTGCCCATCTTGGCATGCGCCAGACCGGCCACCAGCGTCAGGAAGACGGCGTGCGTAACGTCGGTACCGATGATCTTGATGGTGGACAGCATCGGGTACAGGCTGAGCAGCACCACCACGCCGAAGGCCCCGGCGCCGACGGAGGACAAGGTTACCAGCACACCCAGGATGATGCCCATGATCAGGGTTGCCTGGGTGTGGTTTGCGGTTACCCATTGACGGAACCGGCTTTTCACCGGGTTGGCGTCATGAAACTTCTGCAAGCGCTTTTTGAAGATCAGGGAGAGGGCAGTGATCATTAGCATCAGGCCGAGCGCCACTGTCATCACGCCCTTGTAATTGTTGGCATTGCCAAAATAGGTGTGTAGCGCCCAGGCGGTTGCCAGTGAGGCGGGTATGGAGCCGAGCGCCAGCCAGCCAACCACGGACCACTCGATATTCCTCTTTTGGAAATGCACCACGGCGCCGCTGGATTTGGTGATCGAGGCGTAAAGCAGGTCGGTGCCGATGGCGGTATGCAGGGGTACGCCCATCATCGTCAGCAACGGGGTCATCAACGAGCCGCCGCCGACGCCTGTCAGGCCGACACAGAGGCCGACCAATGCGCCAGCCATGACAAAGCTGATATCAGCCGCCATAGTATTACTCCTTCTAGGGTCTTTGCACTTTATGCGATCTGTTTGCTCGCATAAAGGAACAAATGGCTATATGCTTATAACCATATGGAATGGAGTTGATCATGAAGCTTCAGCAGTTGCGGTATATCGTTGAAGTGGCCAGAAGCAACCTTAACGTCTCGGCGGCCGCCCAGAATCTTTTTACCTCCCAACCCGGTGTCAGCAAGCAGATCCGCCTTCTGGAAGATGAGCTCGGGGTCGAAATATTCACCCGGAGCGGCAAGCATTTCACCCAGATTACCGGTGCAGGCAGGGAAGTGCTTGAGATTGCGCGGGAAATGCTGCGCCAGGCGGATAATATCCGGCAGATAGGGGAGGAGTTCAGTGACCCGCGCCGTGGCCGTCTTTCCATTTCCACGACTCATACCCAAGCGCGATACCGCTTGCCGCCGGTGATCAGTGCTTTCCGGGCCCGTTACCCTGATGTGTCCCTCCATATCCAGCAGGGAACGCCGCAGCAGATCGCCCAGATGGCATCGGATGGTGTGACGGATTTCGCCATCGCTACCGAAGCCATGGAGCATTTCACCAATCTGGTTCTGTTGCCATGCTATCAATGGAACCGCACGGTCCTGGTGCCGAAAGACCATCCCCTGGCGCAGGTCAGCCGCTTGTCGCTGAGTGATGTCGCTGCCTGGCCGATCGTGACCTACGTCTTTGGATTTACAGGCCGCTCCGTCCTGGATGACGCTTTCCGCCGCGAAGCGCTGCATCCCAACGTGGTCTTCACAGCTACCGATGCCGATGTCATCAAGACCTATGTCCGCCTGGGAATGGGCATAGGCATTATTGCACACATGGCTTACGAGGCTGGAGTGGATGAGGATTTGCTGGCGCTGGATGCCAGTCACCTGTTCCCTTCCAGCACCACGCGAATCGCCTTTCGTCGCGGAATGTGGTTGCGCGGATTCATGTATGACTTCATTCAGGAGTTTTCGCCGCACCTGTCGCGCGATCGGGTCGAGGCCGCGATTGCGGCAGGCGACAGTGAGGCGGTGGAGGCCATTTTCCACGGGATTGAGTTGCCGGTTTATTAATAGCCGGGTAACCAAAGCGTTATCCGGCTCTAGGAGAGGGTCAGGGCTCCAGTTCGATGGATCCCGAAACCTGAACGCTCAAGCGGCTTTCTCCACCCGCGTATTCGGCAGCGGGAGCATCGGCCATTTCCGCCTTGGCGGCGCGCATGGCGTACATGGGGGGCGGGGCAGGGGGATTTGCGGTCCCGATGCTCATCTGGACCAGACGATAGGATTTGGCATTCCAGGCCTGGCGGATTCGGTCTGCACGCTGGCGAAAGGCCTGTACGGCTTGTTCCGTCAACTGGTTTTCCAGATCGCGTCTCGTGGTGGGCGCCACATTGAAGTGCAGTCCGTTCAATTGCAGGTTGCCTTGCAAGACGCTGATCAATTCTCCGGCCGACTTGAAGTCTTGGCTTTCCAACCGTACTTCTGCACGGCCACGCCAACTGTCAAGCTTGTTCTTGTCAGTATAGACGGGCCACGTCTGCTGGTTTCCCGAGGTCAGCTTGACGGTTTTGTACGCACCGGCCTGTTTCAGGGCATCATTGATTTTCTGGGTAAGTTCCCGCGCTAATGCGGTTGGATTGCGGTTACCCGCCTCGATGCTCAGGTTGGCTGTTAGCAGGTCATTGGTGGCCACGGTTTCGACATCGGTCTGGAAATCAATGCGATTACGGATGATGTCTTCGGCCATGACCGCAACCGGCGCTGTGGATAGCATCAGGGCCAGCAGGCATTTAGTGGTCTTCATTTTTTTTTCCGGATGAACGGGTGTGTTGTTGGTGTTCCATTCCATAGGCGATGCAGGTCAGGGCGCAAAGGATTGTCAGCAGGAATGCATTGGCGAATACCTGAAGATTCAAATCAGTGAACGAATAAATCAGATAGGCAATGATCCCCATCATCCCCGCGAAGCCCGCACCCCGCAGTTCCGCCGTATGCCGATGATATTGCGCAATGACGGCGGCGCGAAGTGTCAGAAATGTAATCATGCCGAACAGGATAAGGCCGGGTAATCCGTATTCAATCCCGGTTTGCAGATAGTCGTTGTGCGCGTCCGAGTAGTTAAGAAAAATCCGGTTGGACTTGTAGGCGTCAAACACGCTGTTGAACGTTCCCCCGCCTGTTCCGAATGGCATGGCGTCACGGATCAGCACCATTGCGGCTTCGTAGACATAGGGGCGCTCTTCCCTTTCAAGATTGGTTGCTTCAAGTCTTTCGGCCAGTTGTTCAAGCCCGATGTAAGAGCCGAGTATCAGGAAATCAAGGGCTATCATGCTGGCGAACAGGAAGAAGAGGCTTGAGCGTTGCCGGTTCTTGCGGAAGATGTACAGTCCGATAACAGCCGAAATGCCCAAACTGGCAAAAAATGCCGTATTACCCATGCGTGAGCGGCTCAGGATTAAGGCGGCAACCATCAGGGCCAGGAAAATTCGAAGCCTGGCCTTGCCGCTCATCATGGTCTGCAGGAGCCGGCGTAGAACTGCGCGCCACCCTTTATAGGGATCACGCGTCTTCAAGATATTGGCAATAATCAGCCCGATAGCAGTTGCCATGGAAATGATAAGCAAGCCGGCGAAATTATTCCGGCTGACGAAGGTTCCGGTTGCACAGCATGGGTGTGTCGAATGATCCAGTATATGAAAAATATCGAATTCAGCCCCTCCCAAGACAACCAGCATGCCATAGCAAGCCTGGATAACCCCACTGATGACAATCGCCTCCATGCAAGATTCAATTTTGCTTGGCGAGTTAACGATGCCCGGCAAAAAAGTGAAAAGCATGGCAAGCGCAAGACTTTTCTGAAGTTGCAGTAGGGTGGCGCCAACATCCGCAGTCATGGGAGTCCAGTCATAAGATGCCATTGGCAGTCTTGAGGCATGACCAAGCGCGCTATGCAGATTGGAGGGGAGCGGTATAAGTTGTAAAAGCGTATACGCAGGAATCATCCAGAAAAGTGCAACAATCCAACGGTTCTTGCGGAGAACATGATGGACTGCGGTACGGTTGTTTTGCTTATCGCCTGTGAGCAGCCAAAGCGAAAAAATGATGGCGATACATGTTTCCAGAAAGCCCGCCGGCCAGGGCCTGCTGCTTCCAAGAGGCAAGGGAGCCCAAACAATCAGGAAAGCCAGAAAGTAGAAAAGTACTTTTTCCATGCAGGGCTAGACGGGCAGGATTACAGATAAACAAAAAGGGTCTTGCGACCCTTATTTGCTGAAGCGATGGATTCTTAGCGGGAAATGTAGCCGCCGCCGCCGCCGCCACCGCCGCTGCCACCACTGCCGCTACCGAAACTACCACCGGTCAGGAGGGTAGAGGAAGGGGTCGTGGAAGAACCCGGAGTGATGGTTCCAGACGGTTGAGAGGCTTGTTGCTGCTCAGCCTTTTTCTCTGCCTTGATTTCATTCACAGCGGCAGCAACTTGAGCTTCCTTGGCCGGATCGCCTTGTACGGCGGCGCGGGCAGCCTTTTCAGCTTGCTTGACAGATTTGCACGCCTTGGACTGAACCGCTGCCTTCATGGCGTCCTTGACGGAGGAACCGGAATCGATGGCGGCCTTCACTGCAGCTTGGCAGTTGGAGGCAGCTTGGGCACCAGTGAAAGGAAGAAGAGCGATAATTGCAATTCCGAGCAGTTTGCGTTGCATGGTATAGACTCCTTGAGAAATTACCATTTCAGGTATTGCCTTATAGTAACACCTGTGACGAGGTGCGCAATACCAGAATTGTTTCAATTATCGCCTCGACACTACGCTTGGTCCGTATCTTCGAGGCGACGGCACATGTCAGTCCATTTCTGAGGCTCAAACCCGGTCGCGATGACTCCGGCGCATGAAACAAGCGGCCTGCGGATCAGAGACAGGTTGTCCATGATGACGGAGTGGGCTGACGACTCCATCACTTCAGGCGTCAGACCCAGCTTGCGCCAGGTTGAACCTTTGCAATTTACCAGTGCCTGCCAGCCGGTTTGCGCAAGCCAGTCGGACAAGAGTGCAGGATCAAGGCTTTCTTTCTTGAAATCGTGAAAACGGTAAGTGATCCCCTGCTCATCAAACCAGAAGAGGCTTTTCTTTACCGTGTCGCAATTGCGGATGCCGTAGATGGTAATCATGGTCGATTCCGGCCCGGGAATGGAATCCCGAACCGGCCTTGTGCCTCAGTCCGCGCGCAGCAGTTCGTTCAGGCCGACCTTGCTGCGGGTCTGGGCGTCCACCTTCTTGACGATGATGGCGGCGTAAAGGCTGTACTTGCCGTCCTTGGAGGGCAGGTTGCCCGGCACCACTACCGAACCGGCCGGGACGCGGCCGTAGTGCACTTCGCCGGTTTCACGATCGTAAATGCGGGTGGACTGGCCGATGTAGACGCCCATCGAGATGACTGCGCCTTCCTCGACGATCACGCCTTCGACGATTTCCGAGCGTGCGCCGATGAAGCAGTTGTCTTCGATAATGGTGGGGTTGGCTTGCAGCGGCTCCAGCACGCCGCCGATGCCGACGCCGCCGGACAGGTGGACATTCTTGCCGATCTGGGCGCAGGAGCCGACGGTCGCCCAAGTATCAACCATCGAATTTTCATCAACATACGCGCCAATGTTGACGTAGGATGGCATCAGCACGACATTGCGGGCGATGAAGCTGCCGCGACGGGCGACGGCCGGAGGCACAACGCGAATGCCGGATTCCCGGAACTGGTCGGCGGTCCAGTCGGCGAACTTGGTCGGGACCTTGTCGTAGAACTGGATGGCTTTGCCGCCGGACTGCGGAACGTTGTCATTCAGGCGGAAGGAAAGCAGCACGGCCTTCTTCAGCCACTGGTTCACGACCCACTCCCCGTTGATCTTCTCGGCAACGCGGGCCTTGCCGCTGTCCAGCAGGTTCAGGGCTTCGGCAACGGCGTTGCGCACGTCCTGCGGGGCATTCGTGGGGCTGAACTGCAGGCGGTCTTCAAAGGCCTGGGTGATCAGGTCGGCG
>DASUIL010000209.1:0-11467 GCA_036273075.1 Fluviicoccus sp.
GCCACCGACTCGTTGACCGGACTTCCGTTGGAGCGGACTTCGAGATTCAGCAGGAAGCGGTGATCCATGGTGTAATTGCCGGACAGCACCTCCGCCACCTTCGGGATCAGCTCCTCCGGGGAAATGTCTGTCAGGAAGCCCAGCCGCCCGCGATTGACGCCCAGCACCGGCGTCTTGAACCGGGCCAGGACGCGAGCCGCGTGCAGCAACGAACCGTCGCCGCCGACCACAATCACCAGATCGCACATCTCACCCATCAGCGCCCGCGAACAGACCTGCTGGCTCATGGCGGGCATCAGGCGCGCGGTATCCTCATCGTAAATGACTTTCGCACCGGCATCCACCAGATAGCGCTCCAGCACTTCCAGGGTCTGCACCACCGAGGCCTTGCCGGGACGACCGATCAGACCGATATTGCGAAAGGTTTCTTTGCTCATCCTGCTTCCAGATTAGACTGCTTCTGCTCGGGGGTCAGGTTCCACAAGCCGCCCGCCAGCACCGAGGCGCGGAATCCCTGGACGCCCAGCAGGAAGGCGGCGGCGGAACTGCGTTGCTCGCTGAAGGAATAGACAATGTACAACTGATCCTGAGGCAGTTGCTGGGCCTTGTGGCGAACATCCTGCAACGGCAGCAAAACCGACCGGCGCAGATGCCCCTGCTTATACTCCTCGGGCAAACGGACATCAAGCCATTGCGCCTTGCCTTGCTCCACCAGCGCATCGGCCGATGCAAAATCGAGCGTTGCAATCCCCGGATTCTTCAGCAGGCGATCGAAATCCGTCTTCTCCAGGCGCATCAGTTCGCCGTCGTCGAGCATGGTGACATCGGCATTGCGTTGCGAATCTTTCAGCAAGGCTTCCTCGCCGAAATATTGCCCCTTGCCAAGATACGCCACTGTCACAACGCTCGCGCCTTCGTGCTGCTCAACCGCCGCGCGGCCCTCGCGGATGAAATAGCAGTAATCGGCCTCGTCACCCTGACGGATAATCCTGTCCCCCGTCTTGACGCTCATCGGTTTCATGGCGCGGATCATCGCCAGGATATTCATCGGCGGCACGCTGTGGAAAATGCGCGATTGCAGCAGGCGAAGGATCCAGTCGCGATCAACGTCCTCGGGCAGTTCGGCAAACAGGGTGCGCGCCAGCGTCGACAGGCTTTGCTCCCACAGCAGCGCGTCATACAGGCGCTGCTGGTTGACCGCCAGGATGTTGACCGTGGTCAGCGCGGTGGCGGTGAACTGCCGGGGATTGCCCGGTGCCAGGGCATGATTGGCGGCGACATCGGTCGCGTCAATCTCGCTGGTTTCGCCGTCGTGTCCGGTCAGCTCCACGCGGCCGCTCAGCAGGAATACGCTCTGCACTTGCGGATCGCCATAACGGAACAGGATGCTGCCCGCCGGCATGGACTGGATGCGGCAACCATTGAGGACTTCCTGCAGTCGCGCGCGCGACAGCGCATTCAATGGTACGAAGTTATGCAGGACATCGAGGTTCAGACTGTTACGGAACATGGGACGCCCCCTGATTATTGGAACTTCAGCACATTGAGAATGGCGGTATCGGCGCCCTGATGGCGGGCACAGCGATCTGATTGCCCCGAAACGAACTTCGCCGGGGAGTCAATCCGGATCAACCGCGCCTGACAGCACTTGCCGTCGCCGATGTCGGCCATGCAGCGCGGGTTTTCAAAGTGCCGGATCCACTCGCGGTAATGCTCCTCGCTGACCAGGCATTTTTTTGCCACATAGGCGGGCGGATTGCGGGTATAGACCGCCAGGTCGTCCACCGGCACCGACAGGTTGCCGACACCGGGATGGTAGACCACGAAAGTCATGCCCATGCCCTGCAGTTCGCGCAGGTATTCGTCGGCCGAGGATTCGGCTATGCGCGCCTGCTCGACACGCTGCGTCTCGATGGTTTTTTCCAGACTGCCGATCAGTTCGTCCCGGTCGGCCAATTCAGCCTGCAGGGACTTCACCGCCAGCAGGTGCCTGTTCGCCTCTTCGTCCAGACGGCGGTCCATGACCAGCATCAGCTCGGTCTCGCGCCGCGCCAGACGGGAATTGAACTCCTGTTCCTTGGCTTCCAGCACTACGGCCACCTGTTGCCTGGCCTCGCCCGCCTTGCTGAGCGCCTCCTGCAACTCCAGCAACTTGCGCTCGTGAGCCTCTCGCTCCTGTTTCAGCAGCGTGTCCATCCCGGCCAGGCTGCTCAACTGCCCCTGCAACGACTCCATGCGCTCCAGCTGGGCATCCAGCTGGGTCTTGAGGGTGCGCTGCTGCTCCACGAGCTTCAGGTTCTGTGTTTGCAGGATGTCCAGTTGTTGCTGGTGGACATAGGCCTGTTCGTTGACCGTCTGTTCCTTTTCGGTGGTCAGTGTCTGGATTTTCAGTTGCAGGTCGCTGATCTGCTGCTGCAGGGCCTCCGAGGCGGCTGACAACGGCTGGACCGGCTCCGCCATGACCGGCACCAGATCGGCGGCCGACAGGATGGGAATGTTGGTCTCGGTATAAGCGGGACGCCGGGCGATGATGCCGAAGCGCTGACAGGCCATGGGCAAGGCGGAGCGTATCTGCTCGAAGGTGTTGAGATCGTCGCGCAGAACCGGATCCCACATGCGCGGCGCATGCCACGACACCGGGCACTGGCTGCGGCAGGCCAGCCTTATCGGGCCTCGTCCCATGTCCGGCCCCAGTCCCGCGACCTCCACCAGGTGATGCAGTGGGATATTCCAGCCGGCCTCCGCGAACCCCTGGCGGTCAAAACGGATGGTGAACAGCGCGCAGCCCTTGACGGTCAGGCTGTCGTCAATCTGCAAGTAGGCGCCGCGTTTTTCCTCGCGGGCATACTGCGCCATCGGCACCATGCCGCTCAGCGTCACATCAAAATCATCGTACAGCATG
The DNA here is from genome assembly GCA_036273075.1 of Fluviicoccus sp. Classification (GTDB taxonomy): domain Bacteria; phylum Pseudomonadota; class Gammaproteobacteria; order Pseudomonadales; family Moraxellaceae; genus Fluviicoccus. Next base: position 2,903 of record DASUIL010000209.1, read on the forward strand.
GACTTGGCGATTTCGTCGCCATCCCAGAACATCAGCAGTTCCTGGAACACGGCTGTGGATTGCAGCATGACAACTCCCGGCTATCCCGCAGGCAAGGGAAGGCGATTCATTAGGTTACGCTTTTTATAGAGGACTGTCCCCGCACCAGCAAGAGGCGGCATGACGGGATTGAGAACCCTGCCCGGAAAAGCCTGTCGGCCCCCTGTTCTCAAGCGACGCGTTTTCGCCACAAATATTCGTGGAATCAACAATATTTCGCCAAATACCCATTCGCGGCTTGTACATGCCGGACGCCTCTGCTAGAAACTACGGAAAGAAAAAAGCGGCAGGGTTTGCTATGCGTAAAATTTCGTTTTCCTGGAAGAGTGACTGGGTGTTCGCTCTTGCCATTTCAGCCGCGATGGCCGTCGCCTCCTCCTCCTCCGTGGTAGACAATCTTGAACGTTACGCCTATGACCTCGGTGTGCGCTCCAGTCATCATCAGCCGGGCGACAAGATCGCCGTCATCGCGATCGACGACGAAAGCATCAGCAACATCGGCCGCTGGCCCTGGCCGCGCAGCTATCTGGCGCAGATGATCGGCGCCCTCAACCAGGGCGGCGCCAAGGCGGTGGGCCTGCCGATCTTCCTGTCGGAACCGCAGATCGACCCCGGCCTGAAGTACCTGCGCGAACTCAACGAATTCTATAACCAGAAGATGGTGAACCCGCCGCTGGCGGACAACCCCGATGTTGGCGAACTGGGCATGAAGCTGGCTGAGGCAGAATCGGCGCTCAATACCGACCAGCAGCTGGGCGACGCCATGGCTGCCGCCAAGAATGTTGTCCTGCCCATGCAGTTCGTGCTCGGCGAAATGAACGGTCATCCCGAGCAGCCGCTGCCGGATTACGTGCAGCGCAACCAGGTAACCGCCATTGCTGACCATGTCGACGCCGCACAGACCGGCCGCCTGCCGCCGGAAACCAGCGAAGCCGTGCCGCCCATCGCCGAACTCGGCGGCAGCGCGGCCCTGCTCGGCCATCTCAGCATCAATCCCGATGAGGACGGCGGCATCCGCACCGAGCCGCTGGTGGTCAGCTATGACGGCCAGTTCTACCCCTCACTGTCGCTGATGCTCGCCGCGCGCAGCCTCAACCTGAAGCCTGCCGACATCCAGCTGAACCTCGGTGAAAGCGTCCAGCTGGGCAAGCTGAAGATCAAGACCGATGAATTCTCGCAGATGCGCACCTACTACTACGGCGACATCAGCGACCACCCGCCGTTCACCGTCGACTCCTTCTATGACGTGGTGTCCGGCAAGATTCCGGTCAGCAAGTACAAGGACAAGATCGTCATCATCGGTCCGACGGCTTACGGTCTGGGCTCGCCGCAAGTGACACCCATTTCACCGGCCATGGAACCGGTGCTGATCCTGGCGCACAACGTCGCCAGCATCCTCAACCAGAATTTCTACCTGATTCCGGAATGGAGCACCGCACTGCGCTGGGGACTGTTCCTCGTTGCCGCGCTGTACCTGATGCTGCTGTTGCCACGCCTCAAGGCCAGCCAGGCGGCGCTGGCGTCCGCCGGTTTCGTCATCGCCATTCTCATCACCCACTTCACCCTGATGACCGGTTCCGCCACGTGGGTGCCGCTGATGCTGCCCGCCATCCTGGTGGTGCTGGGTCACGTGCTGATGACCACCAAGCATTACCTCATCACCGAAAGGGCCAAGGCGCATTCCGACACCCAGTCAGCCGAGTCGAACCGGCAACTGGGTCTGGCGCTGCAACAGGCCGGTCAGCTGGACATGGCCTTCGAGAAGTTCCGCAAGTGCCCGCGTGAAGAGTCGCTGCTGGACGTGCTGTACAATCTCGCCCTGGACTACGAGCGCAAGCGCCAGTTCAACAAGGCTGTTTCCGTTTACCAGTACGCCTCCGAGATCAACCCGGACTTCCGCGACCTCAAGCAGAAGCTGGCCCGCGCGCAAAAGCTGGAAGAGACCGTCATTTTCGGCGGCAGTTCTTCAAGCGCCAGCAACGCCACCATGATCATGGACCCCAACAGCGACGAGAAGCCGATGCTGGGCCGCTACCAGGTGGAAAAGGAGCTGGGCAAGGGCGCGATGGGTGTGGTCTATCTCGGCAAGGATCCCAAGATCAACCGCGTGGTCGCCATCAAGACCATGGCGCTGAAGGACGAATTCGAGGACGACGAACTGGCCGAAGTGAAAGAGCGTTTCTTCCGCGAGGCCGAAACCGCCGGACGCTTGAACCATCCGAACATCGTCACCATTTACGATGCCGGTGAGGAGCACGACCTCTGCTACATCGCCATGGAGTTCCTGAAGGGGCATGACCTGGCGCGCTACGTGAAACCCGACACCCTGCTGCCGGTGCCGAAGGTGATCAACATCATCCACAAGGCCGCGCTGGCTCTGGACTACGCGCACGAGTTCCATATCGTGCACCGCGACATCAAGCCAGCCAACATCATGTTCAATCCGGAAAACAGCGAGATCAAGATCACCGACTTCGGCATTGCCCGCATCACCGACTCCAGCAAGACCAAGACCGGCACCGTGCTGGGCACCCCCACCTACATGTCACCAGAGCAGCTGGCGGGCAAGAAGGTGGACGGTCGCTCCGACCTTTACAGCCTGGGCGTGATGTTCTACCAGATGCTGACCGGCACCGCGCCGTTCCGCGCCGAATCGATGGCCGCGCTGATGTTCAAGATCACCAACGAACCCCACCCGCCCCTGTTCAGCAAGCGCCCCGAACTGGAAGCCCAGTTGCCCTGCATGGCGGCGGTCATCGACAAGGCGCTGGCCAAGAACCCGGACGACCGCTACCAAAACGGCCGGGAGTTTGCGCGCGCCATCAAGAACTGTGTCGAATCTTGCTCCGGGCATGCACAGGAATCCTGACACAATGGCTGAACGGAAATTGGCTGGCGGCACGAGGGTAAGGGGTTAACCTTTGAATATGATCAAGATCTACGGCTTTACTGACACCGGCAAGACCCGGACCAGTAACGAAGACTGCATCCTTTGCCTGCCCGAGATTCCGGCTGCGATCCTTGCGGACGGCATGGGCGGGCACAGCGCCGGAGAAGTCGCCAGCCGTACGGCCGTTGAAACCATCGCCGCCATCCTCCGGCAAACAATGCGCGGCATTTCCGCTCACGAACGTCTGGAGTCGTCGGTTCAGGCCGCCCATTCGGTCATCCGCGAAAAGAGCCGTCAATCCATCCGCTGTCGCGGCATGGGCACCACGGTCGTGGTGGCGCTGGTGGATGGCAATGTCCTCCATCACGCACATGTCGGCGACTCGCGGTTGTACCTGCTTCGCCAAGGCGAATTTATCGCCCTGACCCGCGATCACTCCCTGTTGCAGGAGTTTATCGACCAGGGGCTGTATACCCCGGAAGAGGCGCGCGAGAAGGTGTCCCGCAACATCCTGACCCGCGCGCTTGGCCTTGAGCCGCAAATCACCATGGATTACGGTCAGGTATCCGTGCAAAGCGGTGACCGTTTCCTGATTTGCAGCGACGGCCTCTATGACATGTTATCTGAAACGGAAATGGCCGCCTTGCTGGGTCGCCCCCATGCCATTGACGAAGTGGGACTGGACATGGTTGAACTAGCCAATGCGCGCGGTAGCAAGGATAATGTGTCCGTCATCATCCTAACCGGCTTCTAGACCCACCATGCGCAAATTCGGTTTTCTTGCTTTTCCCCTGCTGGCATCCCTCAGTCATGCGGAAGTTCCCGTCGATGAAAAGCCGCTGAGCGGCGCCGTGCAGACCCGCCCGGTCGCACCCGCCCAGCCGTTGCAGAGCCAGAGCATGGACAGCGCCCCTTCCATGCAATGGGATTTGTACCAGCAGGTCCAGCAACTGCAACAGGAAATCCGCCAGTTGCGTGGTCAGCTCGAAGTCCAGTCGAACCAGATTGAGCGGCTGAAGCAGGATGCCCGCTCCCGCTATCTCGATCTGGACCAGCGTATCACCCAACTGGGCGTCAGGGTCGCCACGCCGCCCGCCACGGCAACGGATACCTCCGCAACTCAAGCGGCCGTGGTGACACCGCCCCCAGAAACGGTAAAGCCTGTACCGACAGTCGAGGATGAAAAACGCGCCTACTTTGCCGCCTATGAAGTCTTCCGCAGCGGTGGCCCGAACAAGGCCATCAACCCCATGCGCGACTTCATCAAGACCTTCCCGCAAAGTACCTATATTCCTGGCGCTTATTACTGGCTGGGCGAGTTCTACCTGGCCGCCTCCCCCGCCGATGTCAACAATGCGCGCAAGAGTTTCCGCATCCTGGTCGAGCAGTTCCCCGATGCGCCGAAGGTACCTTCCGCCTTGCTGAAACTCGCCAGCCTGGCCGATGTTGACGGCAAGACTGCGGATGCCGCGCGTTATCTGGGTGACATCCTCAAGCGTTTCCCAGCCAGCGCTGAAGCGGCTTCCGCCAAACAATGGTTAAAAGACCACAACCTGCCGATTCCCAAACCAGAAGGCAAAGCCAAGGCCGCTGACGATACCAAGCCTGCCGGCAAACCGGCGACTCAGGCTGCTACCGCCAAACCCGAAGGCAAGGCCAAGGACAGCACCCCGGCCGCCAAGCCCGCCGACAAGTCAGAAAAGCCCAAGGCCGCCCATTAATTTTGCTACAATTGCTTTTTTCCCCGATCCCGGACCGGCTGCGCCGATCCGGGCATCCCGATTGGTAAGCCTGCTGCCCGATGTTGACCGACGTTCTCCAGCGCGAATTGCGCATCACGGAAATATTCCATTCGCTTCAGGGAGAAGCCCGCAGCGTCGGCCTGCCGACGGTCTTTGTCCGCCTTACCGGCTGCCCGTTACGCTGCACCTATTGCGACACCACCTACTCGTTCACCGGCGGCGAGAAATTCACGCTGGGTGAACTGATGGACAACATCGGTTCCTGGAAGACCCCGCGCGTCTGCGTTACCGGCGGTGAACCCCTGGCCCAGCCAAACTGCCTGCCATTGCTCAGCCTGTTGTGTGATGAAGGTTATGAAGTCTCCCTGGAAACCAGCGGTGCGCTGGATGTCAGCGGTGTCGATGCGCGCGTCAGCCGGGTCGTTGACCTGAAAACGCCGGACTCTGGCGAAATGCACCGCAACCTCTACGAGAATCTGGCGCACCTGAGCCGTCACGACCAGGTCAAATTCGTCATTGGCAGTCGCAAGGACTACGAGTGGTCCCGTTTCAAGCTGGATGAATACCGGCTCGCCGACCGGGTTGGCGACGTCCTGTTCTCGCCGAGCCACGGCCTGCAGGAAGCCCGCGAACTGGCGGAATGGATACTGGCCGACCGCCTGCCGGTGCGCCTGCAGCTGCAATTGCACAAATATCTCTGGAACAACGAGCCCGGACACTGATCATGTCTTCCACCCCGCGTCCCCGCGCCGTCGTCCTGCTGTCCGGCGGACTTGACTCCGCCACCTGCCTGGCCCTGGCCTCGCGGCAATATGATTGCTATGCGCTGAGCTTTGCCTACGGCCAGCGCCACAGCAGCGAACTGCTGGCCGCCGCCCGCATCGCCCGGGCGCTTGGCGCAACCGAGCACCGTGTCATCCGCCTCGATCTGGGCACCATCGGCGGGTCGGCGCTGACCGACAGTTCGATTGATGTTCCCGAAGTGGAAACAACCGGCATTCCGGTCACCTATGTTCCCGCGCGCAACACGGTCTTCCTGGCCTTTGCGCTGGGCTATGCCGAAGTGGTGAATGCCGATGCGATTGTCATCGGCGTCAACGCCGTCGACTATTCCGGGTACCCGGACTGCCGCCCCGAGTTCATCGATGCGTTTGCCCGGCTGGCGGCGCTGGCCACCAAGGGCGGCGTCGAAGGACATCCGGTGCGGATTGAGGCTCCCTTGCTGCACCTGACCAAGGCGGGCATCATCCAGGCCGGACTGGCGGAGGGACTGGACTACGGCATGACCGTATCCTGTTATCAGGCAGACGCTGAAGGCCGCGCCTGCGGCAAATGCGATAGCTGCCGGCTGCGTTCCGCAGGCTTCCGGGCGGCGGGGGTCGCCGACCCGACCATCTACATGACGAAGGCGTGACAACTGTTGAAGACAGGTTGCACCGCCCGGAATAACTCTGCTACAACGTTTACCAGAAAACTGAATACCGGAAGCCCTTATGGAAAACCATCTCGTTCTTGCCGCCCTGGGTGAAGACCGTACCGGCATCGTCGATGCCATTGCCGGAGCAGCCAGCGAGACCCGCTGCAACATCACCGACAGCCGCATGGTGGTCATGGGCCAGGAATTCGCCATCATCATGATGGTCTCCGGTTCCTGGGACGCCGTCGCCAAGTTCGAAACGCTCATTCCCTCCCTGGAAAGCCGCCTGAAGCTGTCGATTGTGGCAAAGCGCACTAACCGCCGCGAGCCGCAGAAGGAAGCCCTGCCCTACAACGTCAACGTCATCGCGCTGGACAATCCCGGCATCGTTCATGAGATCGCCAACTTCTTCGCGGTCCAGGGCATCAATATCGAATCGCTGGAAACCAGCACCTACGCAGCGCCGCACACCGGTTCGCCAATGTTCGCGCTGAACATGATCATCAATATTCCCGCACGCATGCATATCGGCGCGCTGCGCGAGAACTTCATGCTTTTCTGCGATGACCGCAATCTTGACGCCATCATCGAACCCTACAAAAACTGAGTGAGAATCCGCATGAGCCTTACGATTGGCGACACCCTGCCAGCCTTGACCGTCAACGCCACCGGAGGTCAGACCGTCGCGCTTGCCGCCCTCAAGGGGTCTCCCGTGGCTTTCTATTTCTACCCGCGCGACGCAACGCCCGGCTGCACCACCGAAGCCCAACAGTTCCGCGACCTGATGCCGGACTTCGAAAAACTGGGCTGCCGCGTTTTTGGCATCTCCCGCGACACCATGACCTCGCATGACCGCTTCAAGGCCAACGAATGCCTGCCTTTCGACCTGATCAGCGACCATGACGAAGTCCTCTGCCAGGCCTTTGATGTCATCCGCATGAAGAACATGTACGGCAAGCAGGTACTGGGACTGGAACGCAGCACGTTCCTGTTCGACCGTAACGGCGTGCTGGTAAAGGAATGGCGCAAGGTGAAGGCCCCCGGCCATGCAGCCGACGTGCTGCAAGCCGTCCAGAGTCTCTAGGCATCAATGCGGCGGATCAGAAGCGTTCCGCCGCAAACTTGCGTATTTCAAAACGGAACTCGCCATCCTGGGCTTCCTGACTGACCAGGGTATGCCCCCCCTGCCGCAGGAATGCGGGAAAATCCCGTTGTGACCCCGGGTCCGTCGTCAGGACCGTCAGGGCGGCTCCAGGCGGCAGTCCGTGCAGGGCTTGCTTTAGCTTCAACAGCGGCATCGGACAACGCAGTCCTCGGGCATCCAGCAACATGACCACTCCGTTTAATTGCAAAAAAAGTACAGGCTAAGCCGCCCTGATCACCCAGAATTGCCAGAGACATGGCGGGGTGGCTAATTATGAAGTTTTGGGCCGGTTTGGCAATGGCCATCATGCTGGGGACGACCCCGGTCGTTTTACCGGCCGCCGAACTGCCGGCGTTGGACAACTCATCCGCCGCCGCACCGGATGAAAGCCGTCTGGGAGACGCCTTCCTGCGGAAGTTGCGCGCTTCTACCGCCGTCATTGATGACCCCCTGCTGCAATCCTGGGTGGAAAATCTTTCCTATCAGCTGGCGTTCCATGCCGGCATGCCGCAACCGGATTTGCAGATTGTCCTGATACCGGACCGGCGCATCAATGCCTTTGCCGTGCCGGGCGGCATTATCGGGGTCAACGCCGGGCTGTTCCTGTATGCCGAAAACGAATCGGAATTCGCCGCCGTGCTCGCCCACGAACTGGCGCATGTGCAGCAACGTCATTATGCGCGCAGCCGCGATCAGGCCGGCAAGGACAACTGGGTCTACCTGGGCGCGCTGCTCGCCAGCATCGCGCTGGCCGCCTCGGGCAGCGATAGCGATGCAGCCATGGCGGTGGGAATATCCTCGCAAGCGGCGATGGTGCAACAGAAACTGGCCTACAGTCGTCTGCACGAGCAGGAAGCCGACCGCATCGGCATGCAGACGCTGACCGCCGCCGGTTACACTCCCATGGCCATGCCCTCGTTCATTGGCCGACTGGAACGGGAATCCCGGCAAGTCGGATTCCTGCCTGATTTCCTCCTGACCCATCCCCTGACCCAGGACCGCATTGCCGACAGCCTGAACCGGGCGCGTTCGCTGCCCCAAACCGGGACGGCCGACAGCCGTTCCTACCGGCTGATGCGGCAAAGACTGCTGGCGATGTCCGGTGATGCCGACCAGCAAACCCTGAGTAGCTATCAACAGCAGTTAAAGGAAAAGCCCGATCTGGAAGAGGTCCGCTTCGGGCTGGCGCTGACGCTGAAGAACCTGCGCCGGTTCGACCAAGCCCGCTCCGAGTTGGATACCCTGCTGCTCAAGCATCCCGGCACCGTGGACTATGTCATTGCCCGGGCGGATGTGGAGCTGGCCGACAACAAGCCGGAAGCGGCGCTTGCCA
>DASUIL010000210.1:0-6587 GCA_036273075.1 Fluviicoccus sp.
TGGAAGCTGATGAAGGGGATCAGCGACTGCACCACCTGTTGCCGTTGCGGGGTCTGACTGCGCACGAATTCTCCGTCATGGATGTCCGGCTGCAGGCAGATCACGGTGGCATCGCCCACCACCGCCAGCACCTGCCGCGCCAGCTCGCCGCGCAGGGCGTCGGAGGGAAGCGTCAGCCACACCTGATCCCAGCGCCCGGCGGCTACCTCGGCCGGATCCGTAAGACAGCCGACGCCCTCCAGACGCTCGGTGACATGGCCGCGCCGCTGCAAGCGGTGCAGGCTCAGCCCGGCCCGGACTTCGTCGGCATATTGCGGCTTCACAAAGAAACTGACCGCATGCCCTGCCCGCGCCAGATGCAGCGCATAGACCTGACCGATGGCCCCGGCCCCCACCACCAGAATGTTCATCCCCCGCTCCCGGCGTTTTTCGCCCGCTTGTTGACTTAATTTTGTGCAAACCCGACAATAGCTGAATAAATATCAGCTTTCAGGAAAGCCTGTCAACGCGCATCCGCCGAACGGCGGCAAGGTTGATTGACAGCTGGCGGCCGCAGCTGTCACATTGAAAGCTGATCATTCATCGGTTTTTCAGGCCGGGCCGCGCCCGGTTCTTCTTTCCAACATGCACGGGGTGAACGATGTACGAAGCCGGCTGGAGCAAGCGCGAGATCACGGTCACGCCGCAGGGTCACGCCATGATGGGCTATGGCATGTGGCACAACCGCGCCTGGGGCCAGGCCACGGCGCTGTACGCGCGCGCCCTCTACCTGCGCGACGGCGGCGGGCGCGGCCTCGTCTTTGTGCTGCTCGACCTCGGCTACATCACCCACGCCATGCGCAGCGGCGTGGTGGCGCGCCTGACTCAGGTCATGGGCGAAGCCTTTGAGGAACAAGCGCTGGTGCTGACCTGCACCCACACCCATTCCGGCCCCGGCGGCTGCAGCCATGACGCCATGTACAACGTCGTCACCCCCGGTTTTGTACCCGAGCACGTGGAGGCGATTGTCAGCGCCATCGTCGATGCCGTCACCGCCGCCTGGCAAAGCGCCGCTCCGACCGAACTGACGCTGGCGCGCGGCGGCTTCGACGAGCCGGTGCCGGTGGCGTGGAACCGCTCGCTGGCGGCCTACAACCGCAATCCCGATGTCACCCCGCGCACCGAGCATGAAACGCATCTGGCGCTGGACCGCGAGATGCAGGTGCTGGCCTTCCGCCGCGACGGCAAGGTGCAGGCGCTGCTGTCGCTGTTCGGCGTGCACGCCACCTGCATCGGCAACACCAACACCCGCTACTCCGGCGATAACAAGGGCCACGCGGCGCTGGCGGCGGAAGCGCAACTGGCCGCCAACGGCGCGAGTGAGCCGGTGGCGCTGTTCGCGCAAGCCACCGCCGGGGATGTGTCGCCGCACTACCAGGGACCGGGCGACATCGCCCGCCGCGCCCGTCTCAGCGGCGATGCGGAACATGCCTACGCCGAACGCAACGGCCGCTACCAGAGCACCCAGGCGCTGGAGATGCTCGCCGCCGGAGCCGGTGTCCCGATTGAAGGCGGCATCGACGCCGTGCTCACCTACCTTGACTTCACCGCGCTGAAGGCCGACCCGCGCTTTGCCCACGGCCGCGACGACGCCTTCACCAGCGACCCCTGTCACGGCGTCGCCTTCTTCACCGGCACCCGCGTCGACGGCCCCGGCATGCCGCAGCCGCTGGGCGCGGTGGCCCGGAAGGTGGCGCGCTGGGTGAAGCGCAACCGGCTGGGGCATCCGTCCGGGCAAAGCGCCGAAGACCGCGCCTATTACCAGCGCCTCTATGCCGCGCAGGGGCCGAAGGACATCCTGCTGGAAGCCGGACGCAAGCAGGTGCTGGGCCAGCCGATTGCCAAACTGATGGTGCCGGGCTTCGCCGACCCGCTGGTGGCGGAAATGAAGCGGCAGGCGCAAAAGGGTGCGATGACCCTCAGCGCGATGGTGCCGACGGTGCTGCCCTTGCAGATCGTGCGGCTGGGACCGCTGGCGCTGGTCTGCTGTCCGGGCGAATTCACCACCATGGCCGGACGACGGGTGGTGCAGGCCGTCCAGGAAGCGCTGCAGCCGGCCGGGGTGGAACAGGTGCTGATCTGTACCTACTGCAACGATTACATGGGCTACGTCACCACGAACGAGGAATACCAGGAGCAGGCCTACGAAGGCGGCCACACCATCTTCGGGCAATGGACCGGCGCGGCGTTCCAGACCGCCTTCGCGGCGCTGGCGCGGCAGCTGGCGCGCCCGGCCGGACAACGCAGCCACGACCGCGCCACCCGGCCGCAGCCCGCCCCGGCCGCCGAACTGGCGCTGCGCACCGGCCTGCCGGTGCCGGTGCGCCGTCCCCGCCATTCCCCGGCCTGAGCGCGGCGGCGGTCGAGGCGGCTATGCGCCCGGTCCGGCGCGCGTTGCAGACAGCGACGGCCTCCGCTACCCTGCCTGAATGATTGCTGCCTTCAGGCAAACCACGCCATGACTTCCACGCCCCCTGGCAGTGACCGCGAATCCCGGATCCGGGACATCCAGTCGCTGCTGGCCTCCAACCTGCAGTTCCGCCGCTTCCGGCCGGAACTGGAGGCGGGCTTCATCGCCCATGTCCGCGACCGCGCCCAGCGCCTGTCGCGCGACAGCCTGTGGATCACGATCGTCATGTACCTGATCACCGCCGTCTTGGGGATGTGGCAGGTGGAACGCTTCTCCGACCCGGTCTACCGCGACGGCAACCTGGCGGCGATGGCTTGGCTGCTGGTGGTGGAAGGATTCCTGCTGGCCTTCGTGCTCAGCATTCCCTACCTGCCCGGCCGCGAACGCTTTTACCGGCTGTACGCCTCGTTCAGCAGCGGCGGCGCGGTCGGCGTGTTGCTCTACGGCGCGTCGCTGTTTCCCGAACCCTACTTCAATGTGTTCATCAGCTATGTGGTGATCCTCGCCACTGTCGTCACCTATGGCGTGGCGGGACTGGTGACACGGCACACCGCCGTCGCCTGCCTGGCGGCGGTGCTGCTGGCGATCGCGGCGATCCGGTCGCAGGGACTGTGGCTGGACCTCGGCTACCTGCTGGCCTACGGCGGTCTCGCCAATGCCATCGGCATCCTGCTGTCCTTCCTGCTGGAATCGCGTGACCGCGTCACCTTCCTGCAATCGCAGCTGCTGGCGCTGGAAAAGGACCGGCTGGACGAATACGCCGCCGAGGTCGAGCAGTTGTCGCGGCAGGATGCGCTGACCGGGCTGGCCAACCGCCGCCACTTCGACGAAACCGTCACCCGCGAATGGGGGCTGGCCTGCCGCCGCCAGGAATCGATCGCTGTCATCTTCCTCGATGTCGATTTCTTCAAGCCCTACAACGACACCTACGGCCACCCGGCGGGCGACGCTGTGCTGCAGCAGGTGGGCATGGCGCTGGCGGGCGTGGTGCGGCGGCCCGCCGACCTGGCGGCGCGCTACGGCGGCGAGGAATTCGTGGTGCTGCTGCCCGAAACCGACCTGACCGGCGCCCGCGCCATCGCAGAGCGCATTGCCGCCGCCATCGCCGCGCTGGCGATGACGCACGGCAAGTCGCCGGTCTCGCCGTACATCACCGTCAGCATGGGCGTGGCGGCGGTGGTGCCATCGCCCGACAGCCCCTGCGGCGAACTGATCCACGCCGCCGACCAGGCGGTCTACGCCGCCAAGGCCGCCGGCCGCAACCGCATCCTTACCGCTGCCTGAACTTCCTTCGGCCCGCCATCCGTCAGACGGAGACCTGACAGGCCGCCATTGGCGAAAATCCCTGCTACAATGTGATCATTGTTCACTTATTGCCCGCGCAACTCCCCCACAGAAGAGGAGGCGACCGATGCCGCAAACCGTGCCCTACTGGCGACTGTCCGCGTTCTACCTGAGCTATCTCGCCCTGCTCGGCGGCTTCATTCCCTACTGGAACCTCTATCTGGCGCGCGAACTGCATTTCTCCCCGGCGCTGATCGGCCAGCTGATGGTGCTGACCCTGATCCCGCGCCTGCTGGCCCCCGGTTTCTGGGGGCATCTGGCCGACCGCTCCGGGCGGCGGCTGGCATTGGTGCGGCTGGGCGCGTTCATGCTGATGCTGCTGTGGCTGGCGCTGGCCTTCACCCGCGATTTTCCGACGCTGGCGCTGCTGCTGCTGGCCTGCACCTTCTTCCAGAACGCGGTGATGGCGCCGTTCGAGGCCGTGACCATGGCGCATCTGGCGGAGCACCGGCAGCACTATGGCCGCATCCGCCTATGGGGTTCGCTGGGCTTTATGGCGACCGTGGCCGGGTTAGGCGTGCTGTTCGATCACCTGTCGCTGCGGCTGTTGCCGCTGATCCTGGCCGGCGCGGCGATGGCGGCGTGGCTGGTCAGCCTGAGCGTGCCGGACGCGCCGCCGCCGCCCGCCGCGCGCCATCCGGGCTCGGTATGGGAGGTGCTGCGCCGCCCGCCGGTGATCGCCTTCTTGGGCGGCGGCCTGCTGTTGCAGGCGGCGCATGCCCCCTATTACGCATTCTACAGCCTGTTCCTGGAGTCACGGCATTATCCGCATCAGATGATCGGCGCGTTGTGGGCGATGGCGATGGCGGCGGAAGTCCTGGCCTTTACGCAGATGCACCGGGCGCTGGGCCGCTGGGGGGCGCGGCCGGTGTTGCTGGCCGCGATGCTGCTGGCCGCCGTCCGCTGGGGAGGCATCGGCGCGGGGGTGGAACATCCGGGGTTGCTGGCGGCCATGCAATTGCTGCACGCGGCCAGTTTTGCCGCCGTGCATGCCGCCAGCATGCAACTGCTGGCGCAGCATTTCGGGGAGGCGCACCGGGGGCAGGGGCAGGCGGTCTACGGCATGCTCTGGGGGCTGGGCACATCGCTGGGGGCTTGGGCGGCGGGCGCGGCCTGGACGGCGCTGGGGCCGTCGGCGGTGTTCACCGCCGCCAGCGCGGTGACGCTGCTGGGCTGGCTGTGGGTCTACCGGGGGACGGCCGTCGCGACCGGACGGCGGCTGCCGGTCGCGGAACCGGCCTAAGCCTGCGCGTAGTGCAGGAACAGCACGCCGACGATGTGCGCCTGTTCGTCCAGCAAGGCCTGCGCCTCGCCGGGCGGCGAGGTCAGCGCCTCTTCCAGCACCAGTTCGCAGCTTTCACTGATGATCCAGCTGATGCGCTGCGCCCGGTCGGCATCCAGCCGCGTGCGCTGTTGCAGCAAGGCGGCGATGAACAGCGCCGAACGGCGGTTTGATTCACGCACCAGCGCCTGCAACGCCGGTTCAGCGCGCATCGCGCTCAGCACCGGCACATAACCGGGTGCTTGCGCATACGCCTTGAACAGTCCCTGCAGGATGGCGCGGAAATCGGGCGCGGCTTCTTCCAGCTTCTCGGCCAGCACCGCCAGCAGTTCGGCGTCGACGGCATCCATGATGCGCTTGGCCAGGGCGGCAAAAATGGCCAGCCGGTTCTCGAAGTAGTGATAGACGGTGGCGGGCGGCACCCCGGCGCGGGCGGCGATGGCCAGGATGGTCACGGCATCGACGCCCTGCTCCTGCAACAGCGCGGCGGTGGCGTCGAGGATGGCGTCGATCTTCTGCCGCGAACGGGCCTGCACCGGCTTCACCCGCTGTTGCGGCGGCTGCGGACGCTCGGTGGTGCGTTTGATTCGGGGCATGGCGATCCGGATGGCGGCGGTTGGCAATAGCCGATGATCACCGGGTTCTGAATAACCGTCAACTTCGGCGATCGGCCGCCGCAGCGGGAATATCGGCATTTGTCATCGCGGCCGCGAACCGTCATCATCACCGCATTCCTGCCAAGACTTCCGACTCATGCCGCCGATCCGTCCCGCCGCCGACCTGCTCAACCCCGATGAGCTGGAATTCGTCGCCATCCGCGCCCAGGGCGCGGGCGGGCAGAACGTCAACAAGGTCTCCAACGCCGTGCATCTGCGTTTCGACATCAACGCCTCATCGCTGCCGGACAGCATCAAGACCCTGCTGCGCCAGTACCGCGACCACCGCATCAGCAGCGACGGCATCATCGTCATCAAGGCGCAGCGCTTCCGCAGCCTGGAACAGAACCGCGACGACGCCATCGCCCGCCTCAAGGAACTGCTGACGCTGGCCACGCACGTGCTGCCGCCGCGCACGCCCACCCGGCCCACGCGCGGCTCGCAACGGCGGCGGGTGGAGGGCAAGGTGCAGCGCGGTCAGGTCAAGGCGCTGCGCGGACGGGTCACGGAGTGAGAACCGCCACCCTGTACGCCGCCACGCAAGCAGGTACAATTTCCGCCACCGCCAACCCGCAGCGCCTGCCATGACCCCGACGCCGCCCGTCATTCCCGGATACACCGTGCACGGCCTGCTCGGTCGCGGCGGCATGGCCGAGGTCTGGCTGGCCACGCAGGACTCGCTGCAGCGCAAGGTGGCGATGAAGCTGCTGCTCGACAGCGCCGACGGCGTCATCGTCATCAAGGCGCAGCGCTTCCGCAGCCTGGAACAGAACCGCGACGACGCCATCGCCCGCCTCAAGGAACTGCTGACGCTGGCCACGCACGTGCTGCCGCCGCGCACGCCCACCCGGCCCAC
>DASUIL010000211.1:0-2242 GCA_036273075.1 Fluviicoccus sp.
TTGTCCGTCCGAAAAGAGTCAGCCCCATGACCTACACCATTCACGGCCGCTACGAGTCCAACTTCGAACCCCTGGCCGACGTCTTCCTGCAGCAACTGCCGAAATCGCCGCGCAAGGGCGGCCAGGCGCTGACGGTTTACCATCGCGGCGTGCCGGTGGTGGATATCTGGAGCGGCGTGCGCGACAAGGCCGGGACGCCGTGGCAGGCGGACACCATGAGCATCAGCTATTCCACCACCAAGGGCGTGCTGAGCACGCTGGCGCACATGCTGGTGGATGAAGGCGTGCTGTCCTACGACACCCCCATTGCCCGCTGGTGGCCGGAATTCGCCGCCAACGGCAAGCACGGCATCACCCTGCGCCACGTGATGACCCACGAATCCGGGCTGTACCACATCCGCCAGATGATCGAAAACGCCCGCGAAATGCTGGACTGGCCGCACATGCTGGAAGTGATTGCCGCCGCCAAGCCCTACCACGCCCCCGGCGAGCGCATCGGCTATCACGCCCTGACCTACGGCTGGATTGTCGGCGGCCTGATCGAGAAAGCCACCGGCCGCGCGCTGGCGGATCTGCTGGAGGAAAAGCTGGTGCAACCGCTGGAACTGGACGGCTGCTATATCGGCGTACCCGACAGCGAACTGCAGCGCTGCGCCGAGATCATCGGTGCGGCACGTTACAACCCGAATCCCAAACCGCCGTCCAAGGTATCGGTCTGGCGGCAAAAGCTGATCAGCAACGCCCTCGCCCTGACCGGCTTTGACGACACCACTTCCGCCGACGCGCTGATTCCGCGCGGCATGAGCCGTTTCTACCTGGACGAACCGGAAAGCCTGCAAGCCTGCATCCCCGGCGCCAACGGCGTCTTCACCGCCCGCTCGCTGGCACGCATCTATGCCGCCCTCGCCAACGGCGGCGAACTGGACGGCGTGCGCTTACTGTCGGCCCAGCGTCTGG
Source organism: Fluviicoccus sp. (assembly GCA_036273075.1). Classification (GTDB taxonomy): domain Bacteria; phylum Pseudomonadota; class Gammaproteobacteria; order Pseudomonadales; family Moraxellaceae; genus Fluviicoccus. The sequence continues at coordinate 958 of DASUIL010000211.1, forward strand.
CCGAGGCCACCCGCGTACACAACCGTCAGCGCGGCGACGTGGTGCCGATGGCGATGAACTGGCGTCTGGGTTATCACCGCATCTTCACCACCTGGCCGAAAACCCCGCATGCCTTCGGCCATTTCGGCTACGGCGGCTCCGGCGCCTGGGCAGATCCGTCGCGTGATCTGGCGGTGGCCTATACCGTGAATACCGGCAGCGGCTCGCCTTTTGGCGACCTGCGCATCCTGCGCATCAATACCGCTGTGATACAGTGCGTGGAAAGCTGATACCGCGAGGGAAACACGACATGGCCATGTACCAACTGGGCGACCGCGTGCCGCAACGCGGCAACCTGTTCTCGAAGACGGTTGGCGCGGTCATGCTGAAAGCCATCGGCTGGCGTGTGGTCGGTGATTTTCCGAACGTACCCAAGGCGGTGATGGTGGTGGTGCCCCACACTTCGAATTTCGATGCCTACATCGCGCTGGCGGCGACCTGGGCCATCGGACTAGACATCACGATGATGGTGAAGCACACCGTGTTCGTGTGGCCGTTCGGGCCGTTGCTGCGCGGGCTGGGCTTTGCGCCGGTGAACCGGGAAGACGCGAAGAACCTGGTGGGCGTGTCGGCGCAAAAGTTCCGCGAAACGGACAAGCTGATCATGGGTATTGCGCCGGAGGGCACGCGGCACAGTGCGAAGCAGTGGAAATCGGGCTTCATGCGGATTGCGCTGGAGGCCGGGGTGCCGGTGATCATGACGGGGTTTGATTACCGGAAGAAGGAAGTGATTTTTCTGGGGCGGTTTGATCCGACGGGGGATATCGAGGGGGATATTCCGAAGATCATTGCGATGTTCAAGGAGGTTTATCCACGGATTCCGGAAAGGTTGTCGGAGCCGTTGAAGGAGATTCAGCAAAAGCAAGGCTGACAAGGCTTGGCGGCTTGTGGCAAGCTATTCCGCAGTGTGGTTTTAAGACGTGAGGTTGCCATGCGCATGAATGTAGAAGCATTGGAAGCAGAAGCGCTGAAGCTCAGCCCTGCCGATCGCACCCATCTGCTGGAGCGACTGATTCTGGCGCTGGACACAGATGCTGCGGTTGAGTCTGCTTGGGAAAATGTAGCGGAGCTGCGGCAGGCCGATATTGAGTCCGGCAAGGTAAAGCTGCTATCGGACGTTGAGGTTCTGGGGCGTTTGCGCGCGAGGCTGGATCAGTGAATGTCCGGCTGCACCCCGGTGCGGAATCTGATCTTTCCAATGCCTTTGATTTCTATCGTGAAACGGCCGGGTCTGTCATTGCCTGCC
>DASUIL010000212.1:0-19656 GCA_036273075.1 Fluviicoccus sp.
GCACTCCTCGCCGGACATTTATACGCGGGTCAGGGCGCGGCGGATGTGGCATCTGGGGGACGACTCTGTCCTCCACTTCACGGAGACCCTGAAATACGGCGTCAACGACAAGACGCGCAGCACCACGCAGCTGGACGCCGAGCACGCGCTGGATGACAAGACCGCCTTCCTGCTGAGCAATGCCCTGTTTTACTGGGAGCGGGAGCCGGATCCGGTGGGCTTGCGCTGGGCGCAGAACTGGGTAATCCTGCACCGCATCAGCCAGAAGCGAAGCCTGTCCTACGGCTTCATTTTTGAGGGTGTACAGCAACCGGACTGGCATCTGGAGTCCAAGGGCGTTTTTGCACTGTACCGGCAAAGCATCTGGCGTCCCTGGCTGTATGCCGAGGTCGAGCCGCACCTGACCCGTCGCCGGGATAACGGCTGGGAAGCGGTGCCTTCCGTGATCCTGCGGCTGGAGGCCCAGTTCGGCTTTTAATCCGGACGGCCACCGCGTTTTTCCTGTCCCGATCCTGTCTCATTGAGAACATGTCCATGATCCAGCCCGCCGAACTTCAGGCCTTGTCCGCGCGCCGCGGCGTTTATGAAGTCTTCGAGTTCAATGGTGTCAGCGCCGACGGACGCTATGCCTTCCTGGTGCGCCACGCCTGCACCATGCCCCGGTCCCGCAGCCCGGGCATCATGGAGGTTTCTCTGATGTGCTTTGACCGCAAGCTGGGGCGAACCGCCTGCGTGGTGGAGCGCGAGGAGATGACCTCGCTCCACCTGAAGCAGCTGAAGCGTGCAGCAGGATGGGACGAGATGGGCTTCAGCTTCGGTTCCGGCGCGTTTTTCGAGATCGGCCTGCCGTGGTTGCGCGGAAAACTGTATGGAGAGGCCGGTGGCGGCAGCTGGAAGCTGCAACTGCAGCGCCGCAACGAGGTGCTGATGCCCTTGCCGCTTGACAGCCTGTACACCTGGTCGCTGAACCGGCACAAGGTGCTGATCCGTGATTGCGCCATCCGCTTTGACGGCGTAGTCCAGATTGGCGATTTGCGTGTTGAGGGCGAGTTTTCCGGGGCCAACCTGCATTACTGGGGGGATGGCTATCCCTACGAGTTCGCGTCGGCCCAGTGCTCGCGTTTCCAGCAGGATGCCGATGCCTTTTTTTACGGATTCAGTTCCCGCCTGGCGCTGGGAGGCCTGAAAAGTCCCTATCTGGGGCTGGCGGTGCTCAAGGTGCGCGGCCGCCGCTATGCCTTCAACCATCCGGCGGGCAGTTTCCGGCACCGGCTGGAGGCGCTGGACAATTACCGCTGGCGTATTTCCTTTCTGAACCGCGAGTTCGGTCTTAACGTCGAAATCGATGGCGGCAATCCGCGCATGATGCCTTGGCAGGCATGGCACGCCGATCATCCCCGGGGCGGGCGTTCGGTGCTGAAAATGACGCCGTTTGCGGCGGGGGAGATGACGCTCTACCGGCGGCGCAACGCCGAGCAGGTGGCGGTGCTGCGTTCGGAGGCGATCGAACTGAAAACCCTGCTGCCGGAAAACCTGCCGGAAGGGGGCGGCTTCCCGGCCCGCGCCTGATCAGTCCTTTGACCAGCGGATCAGGGCATTCTGCAGGTCACAGAGCTCGATCGGCTTGCTCAGGTGTTCGTTCATGCCGGCGCGGAAGGCTTTCTGTTTCTGTTCTTCGAGGATATGCGCGGTCAGCGCCAGGATCGGCAGCGGTTTGCGCTGCTGCTGGCGCTCCCAGTTGCGGATTTCCTGGGTGGCGGCGTAACCGTCGACAAAGGGCATGTCGCAATCCATCAGCACCAGGTCGTAATGGTCGCGCATGACGGCCTGCACGGCTTCCCGCCCGTTGCTGACCAACGTGCTGTCAACGCCCAGCTTCTGCATCATGCCGCGAATCACTTTCTGGCTCAGCTGGTTGTCCTCGGCGATGAGCACCTTCAAACGGCCCAGCCGCATGGCGACATCACTGTTGGTTTCCGGCTGCTGGATGCCGTCCATGCGCCGCAGTTCCTGGCTGATGACCTGACGCAGCTGGCGGCTGGTGACCGGCTTGCTGATGACGCGGTGGATGCCGGCGTTGCGCGCCAGTGTGTGGATGTTGTTGTGCCGGAGTCCGGTCAGCATCACGAGGATGACGTCGTTGGTGATCAGCGGATCGTCCTTCAGGCGCGCGCCCAGTTGCAGGCCGCTCATGCCGGGCATCTGGTAATCCATGATGATGACATCGAAGGGCTGGCCGAGATTGGCGGCGTTGCGCGCCACGGCCAGGGCCTCGGTGCCGCTTTCGGCGGTGCTGACGCGCATGCCCCATTGCGTGGCTTGTTCGGCCAGCACGCGGCTGACGGTGCGGTTGTCGTCCACCACCAGCAGGCGCTTGCCGGAGAAGGTGGCGATGAATTCGGTGGTGGTGTCGGAGCCGCTGCCGGAAGCGGACTTCAGCGGCAGGGTGAAGCCCAGCGTCGAGCCCTGATGCGGCGTGCTTTCGGCAGTGAGCTTGCCGCCCATGGCGGCAACCAGTTGCCGGCAGGTGGCGAGATCGGGGCCGATGTGCCAGACGTTGCTGGTGCGGATGCTGTTGCCGGGCTCGAACAGGTCGGTCAGATGCTCGGCGTCCATGCCCATGCCGGTGTCCTGCACGCTGAATTGCAGGCCCAGATCGTTGTTGAACACGCAGCTTTTGATGCTGACCACGACTTCACCAATGTCGGTGAAGCGCAAGGCATTGTGGATCAGGCGCGACAGGATCTGCCGCAGGTGCACCACATCGCCCATGACCTGGCGGGGCAGGGCGGTGTCGAGATAGCCGATCAGTTCCAGCTGCTTCTCGTCGGCATGGGTCTTGAACAGGTCGAGGCAGTAGCCCAGCAGTTCCGAGAGGTCGAACACCTCCTCAAGGATGGTCGGGGATTGCGCCGACTGGTTGGCGACTTCCAGCCGGTCGTTGAGCACGTGCAGCAGGGCATTGCCGGAAGATTGCACGGTCTGCGCGTATTCGCGCTGGACCGGCGTCAACGGGGTTTCCAGCAAAAGCTCCGTCATGCCGAGGATGCCGCTGAGCGGGGTGCGCATGTCATGGCTGATCGACATGAACAGCTGCTGCTGCTCGCTGGTCGCCTCGTCGCGTCCCTCCGGGCCCGGCGCCGGCGCGGCGTCGCGGTATTCTTCCATTTCGATCGCCCGGAGCACCGTGATCGCCGCAACGCAGCACAGCGCCAGACCGCCGACTTGCAGGCCGGTCTGGCCGAGGCGGCTGCCCAGCAGCACCGCCAGTCCGGCGGTCATGATCAGTAACAGTCCGGCCACGTAGAAGCGGGCATTGATGCGGCCCATGACGCCCTTGGCGTGCATCCAGTAAGCGAGCACGGCGAAACCGGCGGCCTGCAGGAATCCCGCGAGCAGGTAGGCGCGGCGGACATCGACGAACAGTGTGGCCAGAGTCAGCAGCAGCAGAACCGCGATCCCGCCCTGCCAGGCGCGCATATCTGTGCTGAGCGGCTGGCAGCGGAAACTGAGCAGTTCGGCGGAGGCAAGCAGGGGAAGGACGGAAGCAAAGGCGAGAATGTCTGAAGGTCCGTCACGGAAGAGCAGGCTGACGCCGGTGAGGATCATCACTGCCACGGGTAGGCTGGTGGCGCGCAAGCGCAGCCCTATCGGAATTCTCCGGGGCAGCCATGGCCAAAGGCATAGCGCCATGGCGAAACCCATTGCGAGTGTCGCCCAGAAAGAGAATTGCCAAGTCATGCCTGAGGAATTCCATCCTTAAGAACAAAGTGCCGGTTCCGGCGCAATCCGGCGGACATGCGGCCGAAAACGGAGCGTAAAAACGGCCATTATTTGGCTGACAGGCTAACATATAATGCAGCCCAAATGCAGACGCTAGGCGATAATTCACCGGCGGGATACTATGGGCGCAAAAGCAGGGGACTGGCGACATGGCTGACTGGATAAAACAACAACTCAGGATTTTCCCCGTATGGATGGGTCTGGTCATCCTCGGGTTGTTCATCGTGGCGGAACTGGTGGTGCTGAACCGCCCGGGCAGCATGGCGGAGCGCGTGTTCCAGAAAATGGATACCCTGGTCTATGACTGGCGTTTCCAGATGCTGACGCCCGAGCGCCCGAAGTCCGCGCCGATCGTGATTGTCGATATTGACGAGGCCAGCCTGAAGTCTGAGGGGCGTTGGCCCTGGTCCCGAGCCCGCGTCGGCGACCTGGTGAGTGCCTTGAAGCGGCAGGATGTAGCTCTGGTCGGTTTCGACGTGGTGTTCTCTGAGCCGGAGCTGAATCCGGTCACGCAGTTGCTGTCCTCGGGCAAGCTCACGGCGTCGTCGTCCCAGGAGCTCAAGGCGCTGGAGTCCGGCATGGACGCGGACAGCGCCTTTGCCGCCGCGATGAAGGACCGCACGGTTATCGGCTATTTCCTGCATAACGAAGGCATCCATACCGGGCAATTGCCCGCGCCGTTCTTTCCGGTCGACGGCAAGGAGGGCGACCGCCTGACCGTGGTGCGCATGAAGGATTACACCGGCATGCTGCCGCTGTTCGCGTCCTCGGCCACCGGCGCGGGGTTCATCAGCACCATTCCCGATCCCGACGGCATCATGCGCCGCTCGCCGCTGGTCCTGCGTTACGAAAACGGCCTCTACAGTTCGCTGGCGCTGGAAATGGCCCGCCAGTACCTGAAGTCGCCCTTCATCCGCATGCAAACCGTCTCCAGCGGCGGCCAGTTGCGACTGGAGTCGCTGGCGGTGGGCAAGAACCTGATTTACACCGATGAGTCGGGACTGGCGCTGATTCCCTACAAGGGCAAGGGCTTCAGCTATCCCTATGTGTCGGCGACCAAGGTGTTGCATGCCGAGGGCAAGATCCCTGAGTTGCAGGGGGCCATCGTGCTGGTCGGCACCTCGGCGCTGGGACTGACCGACTTGCGCACCACGCCGCTGGAGACCGGCTATCCCGGCGTTGAGGTTCACGCCAACCTGCTCGACACCATCCTGCAAAGTACGGCGGAGAAGAATCACTCCTATTATCGCCCCGATTGGGAACCGGGCATGACCTTTACCTTGTTGCTTACGGTCGGCCTGATCTTCGTGCTGATCCTGCCGCGACTGGAGCCGGGCTACATGCTGGTGGTTTCCGCCGGTTGGCTGGCGGTGCTGACGCTGGCCAACCTGGCGTTCTGGAAATCGGCGCACTACGACCTGCCATTGTCGATTTTGGTGATGTCGACGCTGGTGATCGCCATCTTCAACATCAGTTACGGCTTCATGCGCGCCAACACCCAGAAACGCGAGATGAAGACGCTGTTCGGGCAGTATGTGCCGCCCGCTCACGTCGAGCAGATCCTGATGGACAGCCAGATGGCGAACATGGATGGCGAGTCGCGGCACATGACGGTGCTGTTTTCCGACATCCGCAGTTTCACCACCATTTCCGAAGGCCTGAAGGCCAACCGCCTCAAACAGCTGCTGAATGACTTCTTCACGCCGATCACCGGCATCATTTTCGACAATAACGGCACCATCGACAAATATGTCGGCGACATGGTGATGGCCTTCTGGAACGCGCCCCTCTTCGACGAGGACCACGCCGAGCACGCGGTCAACGCCGCCATGGCGATGCAGCGCAAGGTGGAGGAGCTGAAGCCGCTGTTCGCCGCGCGGAACCTGCCGGAAATCAACATCGGTATCGGCGTCAATACCGGCTTCATGAACGTCGGCGACATGGGATCGGAATACCGCCGCACCTACACCGTCATCGGTGATGCCGTGAACCTGGGGTCGCGTCTGGAAGGCCTCACCAAGTTCTACGGCGTCAAGGTGCTGGTGGGTGAGGGCACCTATGACCTGACGCCGATGTACCTGTACCGTCTGGTGGACAAGATCGTGGTCAAGGGCAAGCGCGAGCCGGTTTGCGTTTACGAGCCGGTGTGCCGGATGGAGGATGCCAGCGAAAGCCGGATCAACCGCGTCAAGGCCTACAACACGGCGCTGGACCACTACTACAGCCGCGAGTGGGATGAGGCGGAGCAGATCCTGCGCGAGCTGCACAAAGGCGATCCCGACCGCATCCTCTACAAGATGTACCTGGAACGGATCCCGCAGTTGCGCAATGCCACGCTGCCGGATGACTGGATGGGCGTCTTCGAGCATCACAGCAAGTAATTCTGCTGCGGGGTCTTGGCAAGCAGGGTTTTTTCGCTAAAATCTCTGCTCCGGAATCAGTCTGTCTGATTCCTCCGGGCCGATAGCTCAGCTGGGAGAGCGCCGCGTTCGCAATGCGGAGGTCGAGGGTTCGATCCCCTTTCGGTCCACCAAACACAAGGCCCAACAAGGCCGAGCAAGGCCGGAACACCAAGCAACAGCAAGGTTTCCGGCCTTTTTTATGTCCGTATGATTCCCAATAAGGCCGTAGCAAGCCGGGGGTAAGTGGGGGTAACATTGGGGGTAAGTCAGTTACCCCCGTTACCTGTTACCCCCAAGAGCGCCGCCGACATGCCTCTGACCGATTCCTTTCTGCGCACACTCAAGCCGCCAGCCAAGCAGGAAAAACACGCCGATACAGGCGGGTTATTCATTCTGGCGACCCCGAACGGGGGTAAGTGGTGGCGGCTCAAGTACCGCTTTGGGGGTAAGGAGAAGCTGCTTTCCATGGGGACTTACCCCGAGGTATCCCTGAAGGCCGCCAGGGAACGAAGGGACGAAGCCCGCGCCATGCTGGCCGAAGGCATGGACCCCGGAATAGAACGCAAGGCACGGAAGGCCGCCAGAGGGGCGAGGGACGCCAACAGCTTCGAGGCTGTAGCCCGCGAATGGCTGGCGCTGAAGATGCCCGGCTGGGCCGCCAGCCATGGCGACAAGGTCAAGGCCCGGCTTGAGCAAGACGTTTTCCCATGGATAGGGGGAAGGCCCATAGCCGAAGTCACAGGCCCGGAACTGCTGGCCGTGGCCCGCCGCATCGCCGCCCGTGGCGCACTGGATACCGCGCACCGCGCCTTGCAGACCTGCGGGCAGATTATCCGCCACGCCATCCACGACGGCCGCGCCGAGCGTGACCCTGTTCAAGACTTGCGAGGAGCCTTGCCGGCGGCCAAGACCCAGAACTTTGCCGCCGTCACCGAGCCTTCGGAAGTGGCCGGACTGCTGCGCATGTTCGACGATTACCGTGGGACGCTGGTCACGCGCTGCGCCCTGCGGCTGGCCCCGCTGGTATTCGTGCGCCCTGGTGAACTACGCGCCGCCGAATGGAAGGACATTGACCTTGAGGAGGGGGAGTGGCGTTACCTGGTGAGCAAGACCAAGACGGAACACATTGTCCCCCTGTCCCGCCAGTCAGTCGCCATCCTGCGCGAACTGCACCCACTGACCAGCCATGCCCGCTATGTCTTTCCCAGCCCGCGCACCGATGAAAAGCCGATGAGCGATAACGCCATCTTGTCCGCGCTTCGCCGGATGAATATCCCCAAGGAAGAAATGACCGGCCATGGATTCCGCGCCATGGCCCGGACCCTTCTGCATGAGCGGCTGAAATTCCCGCCCGAGATCATCGAGCACCAGCTTGCCCATAGCGTCCCTGATGCGCTGGGGACCGCCTACAACCGTACCCGCTTTCTTGATGACCGGAAGGCCATGATGCAGGCGTGGGCCGATTACCTGGACAAGCTGAAGGCCGGAGCCGAGATCATCCCGCTATCCAGTCGGAGGGCGTGACCGGCCTGTTTGGAATCATTGGGACTTGCCGGGAAGGCATGACAGGCATACGATAGCACTATAAACAACACGATTAACGGTGCTATATGCAAATCATTCCGGCCAATGACCTGAAGACAAAGGGCGTTCCTGCCATCGAGGACTGTCTTGCCATGAACGATGAGGCGGTGATTTCCGTCCGTGGCAAGCCGCGCTATGTGGTGATGACCGTTGAAGCCTACGACCGCTTGCGGGAACTGGAGCTTGAGGCGGCGCTGCGCGAAGTCAGGGCGGATATCGAGGCTGGTGATTTTGTGCGGGAAAGCGTGGCCGACCATATGCGGCGCGTGACGGCATGACCCACCGGATTACATACACCGCCAGTTACAACCGTAAGGCGGCGCGGTTCCTGAGGCGTCACCCTGATCTTGCCGACAAGTACCAGAAGACCCTAATGCTTCTGGAGCAGAACCCTTTCCACCCCTCGCTGCGGCTTCACAAGTTGGAAGGCCGTCTGTCTGACCTGCATTCGGTTTCCATCAATCTGAGCTATCGCATCACCCTGCATTTCATGGTTTCAGGCGATGAAATCGTTCCGGTGGATATTGGTGACCATGACGCCGTGTACTGAATGACCGAATAGCCGCGCCTTTCCGGCGACAGCCTTTGTCGCTGAATCGATCACCTCTCAGGCGTGGAGAAAACACAAACCATTGCGGCGCAACTGTTGCAGCAAAGCAACCCCCGCATTGCCCTGCATGGACATATAACGCCCCACTCATGCCATAACATCCTAGTCGGCCCAGCAAGTGCTATGCCGACTAGGGGTTCCTGAATCCCCCCTAGTCATCCTCAACAAGGCCACCGGCCCGGAGATGACAACATCATGAAGCAATCCAAGACCCCGCAAGACAATCAGCCCCGCCTGATCAAGCGCCCCGAAGTTCAGCACAAGACCGGCCTATCCCGCACCGGCATTTATGACCGCGTGCGCCGTGGGGAATTCCCCGCCCCCGTCTCCCTTGGCGGCGCTGCCGTGGCATGGGTTGAGGCCGAGGTAGACGCATGGGTAAACGCCCGCATTGAGGCCAGCCGCACCACCGGCAAGGCCGCCTAGGAGCCATCACCATGAACGATTCCGAACTGAGCGACGGCGAAGTGTTGGCAACCGTCCGCGAGTACGCCCTTGAACTGCTGTTTGCCCTGGACGCGACCCTGAAAGACCACAAGCCCCGACCCCATGCCGAAGTGGTTGAGCTGGTGCATGACCTGCTGGAACTGGTGGATACCGACCCCGCGCCGGTCAATCCGCTGGCTCAGTATCTGGCGATTCTGAAAGACCCGGCCAACGACGGCGACCAGCCGGGAGGGACTGCCGCATGACCACCCAACCCGAACCACTGGCCATCATCCCCAAGGGAAAGACCCGGAGCGTCCACGTCCGTTTGGCGACCTTCAAGGGCGCAACAAGGCTGGACATACGCGAGCACTACCGCGACGACGACACAGGCGAATGGCTGCCCACCAAGAGCGGAGTGGCCATGCCCGCCGATGAACGTGTCGGCCTGCTGGTTGAGGCCATCCGCCAGGCTCAGGAGGTCATTGGCAAGGAGGAATCCCCACATGATGAAATCTGAAAATGCGGGGGGAGGGTACCTAAAAAACCTAAAAAACCCCCTGCGCCTGTTGCTGGCCCTCTCCCTGGTGAGCTGCAACCCGGCCCCGGCAATGGCCGCCGAACGTGAGTTTTTACGAGTACCCCGCGCCGGAGAAACAGTCCCCGAAATATTAGGTTTTTTCAGGTTCCCCGCCCCGGTTATCAGTTTCCTTGATGACCGCCGGGAAAGTCTGGCGTCCGCCCCTGTCGCTGGCTATGCTGGCGACGCTGGCCCACATGGCCAGTCAAGCTTGGCGGCTTGGTATACTTGGCGCACAACCGCGCATAGCGGTTTTTTTGTGCGTGCTTGGCCGTGTCTGCGTTATGACAGGCTGGGCAGGGGCATCGAAAGATGCGCCGGTTCCAAGTACCGGTCCGCCAACCTTGTCCAGTCTGTCACCCGATGCTTGGCGGCTTCTGGTGACGGGTTTTGCCCCTTACTTGGAGTCACCACCATGACACACCCCGCCCGTAATCCATCCGAAATCCGCCACCGTTCCACCCTCGTTTCCCTGTCCATCCTGCTGTCGCTGCAACCCGGAACCCGCACCGGCACGGCCGAGATTCAGCAACGCCTTGCCGAGCGCGGCCTGCCCGTATCCCTTCGCACCGTTCAGCGTCACCTGATCGACCTTTCCGCCGTCCTGCCCATCGAGGCGGACGGAGAGCGCCCCCAGGGCTGGAGGTGGGCCAAGACCCCGGAAGCCTCGACCCTCTCCCGCCTGGTGGGAGGTGCAGCATGAGCCAGTCCAACCGCATCGACTACACCGACGCAACCCTGTCGGCCCTGCCGTTCGTGTACCGCCCCAAGCGCGGGAGCAAGGAGCTATCCAGCAACTGGCGAGTTACCCCGACCACCGACTACGCCCACGCCTGCAACACTGGCCGCGAGTACGCCGCGCACTTCATCCAGTGGCTGCGGCAGTCCGACATGGCCATGGGTAACGCGCTGGGGCTGATCGTCGCCGACATGGCCGCAACCGTGGCCCCGGCCCGGGGTTCGGACGACGCCACCCACGGCTACGCTGTCGGATTCCTGTCGTACCTGGAGCGCCTGTTGGCCCATGCCGCCGAAAGCGTGGACGTGTGGCGGGACGTGGAGCAACTGGCCGAACGTCAGGCGCGCGCGCTGGAGGTGAAGCCATGAGCCACCGCATCATGACCATGGCCGCCATCCTGACCGCTCACCCCGGCATATCCGCCGCCGCCCAACGCCGCCGCCTGCTGCTGGCGCTGGAAGCCTTGGGGAGCGTCACCACCTACGAAGGCTCCCGATACCTTGACCTGTACGACCCCCGCGCCCGCAAAAAGGAACTGTGCAAGGAGGGCGTGGAGATCGACACCATCCCGGCCCGTGTCGTCACCGAGTCCGGCGAGGTTCACCGCATCGGGCGCTATGTCCTGAAATCCCAAGCCATCCAGAAGGTGGCCGCATGAATTCCCCTCGCATCGAAACACCGTACACCCAGCCGCTGGCCGTTCACCTGGTCAACAACAGGAGCAACCCCGCCCTCTCTCCCCTGGTGGGCTGGGATGCCTTTGCCGACCGCCTGACCGCCCACGATGAGCGCGACGACAAAGACGGCCCCGGCTTCGTCGGCGCGGAATTCCACACCATGCGCCGGAGCAAGGGCAACGTGTCCGCCTATGACGCCCTGACGCTGGACATTGAGGGCAAAGACCCGGAGAGCCTGCCCCCGCTGCCGGGAGACGTGGCCGACCTGATGCGCCGCCGCAATCTTGAGGGCGTGGTTTACACCAGCCACAACCACCTGACCCCGCCGGAGTTGAACGGCAACAAGCCCGCCAGCCCGCGCTATCGCGTGGTTGTGCCGCTGTCCGCCCCTATCCCGCCCGACGATATGCCGCGCCACGTCACCGCCCTTGCCGACGCGCTGGGGCTGTCCCCGTGGCTAGACCCGGCAAGCCTGGTAGTCAGTCAGTTTTTCTACCTGCCATCCTGCCGCCCTGGTGCGCCCCGCTTCGCCGCCCGGATTCACGGTGAACCGTGGGACGCCGCCGCGCCCGCAGTCCCGCCGGAGATCATGCCCACCAGAGGGGGAGGGTATCGGCTGGACTTCACGCCCCTGCCGCCTTCATCCGGTGATCGTGGCTTTAATGCCGTCAGGAGGGCTGCGCAAGGGCAGTGGCGGGGCGTTCTCTCCCGGTTGGGTATATCCGTACCCGACACCGCAAAGCACGCGCCTTGCCCCGGATGCGGGGGTAGCGACCGATTCCGCTTTGACGACAAGGACGGCGGGGGTTCGTTCATCTGCGGGCAAGGGGGAGCCGGGACGCTGGCCGGTGACGGCTTCACCCTGGTGCAGCATGTCCGGCACTGTTCCGCCGCTGATGCGCTGGCGCTGGTGCGCGAGGTAGTGCTGCCATCCAGTGGGGGGAGTACCCGGCAGGAGCGCCCGGCGAATGATGAGCCGGAAACCCCGGAGGAATGGCCGGAGCCGCTGCCCATCCCTGACACCCTGCCCCCGGTCGACCCGTTCTGTTTTGACCTGCTGCCGCAATCCGTCCGCCCCTGGATTGCCGACATTGCCGAGCGGATGCAATGCCCTCCCGATTTTCCGGCCGTGGGCGTCATGGTTGCGCTATCGTCCGTGATTGGGAGAAAGGCCGCCATCCGCCCGAAGCGTTACGACGACTGGACGGTTATCCCCAACCTGTGGGGCGTGATCGTCGGACGGCCCGGCGTGATGAAAAGCCCGGCCCTGTCGGAGATCATGAAGCCGCTGACCCGCTTGGAAATCGAGGCCGGCAACGCCCACGCCGAAGCCATGAGGGAATTCACCACCGGCCAGAAGCTGGCCGCCATGGATGAGAAGGCCATAGAGGCGAAGGCCCAAGCCCTGGTAAAAAAGGGCAGTCACGACGAAGCCAAGCGCCTGCTGATGGATAGCGCCGCCGATGAGGCGCTACCCCCGCCACCGATGCGCCGTTACCGAGTCACCGACACCAGCATGGAGGCGCTGGGAGACATTCTGATCGACAACCCCCAGGGCGTCATGGTGTATCGGGATGAATTGGCGGGCCTGCTGCAATCCCTTGACCGCGAGGGTCAGGAAGGCGCGAGGGCGTTCTATTTGCAAGGCTATGACGGCAACCAGGGCTATACGTTCGACCGCATCATGCGCGGCAAGTGCAGGCACATTGAGGCCGTTTGCCTGTCACTGTTGGGAGGCACCCAGCCCGGCAAGCTGCAAGCCTACATCCGCGAGGCGATGAGCGGGGGCGCTGGGGATGACGGCCTGCTGCAACGCTTCGGCCTGCTGGTCTGGCCCGACATTTCCGGCGAGTGGCGCAATGTTGACCGCTGGCCGGACACCCCCGCCCGTCAGCAAGCCTTTGCCGTGTTCCAGCATCTGGACGCGCTGCCATTCGCCATCGAAGAGGAAGCCGGCAAGGCAGTCCCTCAGGAATACCGCTTCACCCCGGAGGCGCAAGACCTGTTTGATGCGTGGCGCACCGACCTTGAGCTTTCGCTGCGGGCTGGCGGGCTACCCCCGGCGCTGGAATCGCACCTGTCCAAATACCGCAAGCTGGCCCCGGCGCTGGCGCTGGTGTGCGCCCTTTCGGATGGTGAGCAGGAGGTAAGCCGGGGGTCACTGCTGCGGGCCTTGTCCTGGTGTGACTACCTGCGGAAACATGCTGAACGGGCCTACGCCGCCGGGAGCCGACCCGCCACCCAGGGAGCCGCCGCCCTGCTGGCGAAGATCAAGGAAGGGAAAGTGATAGATGGCTTCAAGCCCGCCGACGTATACCTGAAGGGCTGGGCCAGCCTGTCCACCACGGAGGACGCGCAGGACGCCGCCGCCATGCTGTGCGACCTGAACCACCTGCAACGGGTACAACACAAGACCGGCCCGGCAGGTGGCCGCCCATCCGTGACTTATCGCATACACCCGGCCCACCAGAGGGGGAGGAAGCCATGAGCCGATACCTTGCCATGCTGCGCGATGAGGAACGAAAAAACGAAAATGCGGGAGGGGGTACCCTAAAGAACCTAAAAAACCCCATCGAGGGAGGTTCTTTAGGTTTTTTAGGTACGCCCCCCGCCCATTTTCAAAAACACGAAGCCGCCGAAAACATCATTGAGACCCCGCCCAACGACCCCTCACCCTTGGGGGGAGGGTCAGCCGTCGCTGACCGGGAACGCCCGTCCCTGGTGAGCAAGGATGATCTTCACCAGATCATGCGGCACTTGCTCACCCATCTGGCGACCTGCCGCGATTGCGTGGCGGAAAGCCACCTGTATTGCACCCAGGCCGAGCGCACCGGCAACGGATACGCCGCCTGCCTGACGGAATTCCCCGACGCCGACCGGAGGCACGCCGACTTCGTATCGGCTGTCATCAAGGCGCGTGTCTGGGGCATCAGGCGGGGCTTCACCGAACTGGATGCACTGGCTCACCAGAAGGAGGGGACAGGGCAGGAACAGGCGCGGAGAGCGTCAGGCATGGCCACCCGCCCTGCTGAACTGGCGTTTGTGAATCACTTCACCGCCTGTGCGTTCTGTTTTCCCAGGTCAGGGAAGTATTGCGGGGAAGGCAGTGTGCTGAAGGAGGCGGCGCTGGTGGAAGGATTGCAGTGAAATGCAGTAAATACCTGTGGCCCGACGACGCCACAGAAACAAAAAGCCCCGGACGAATCCGAGGCTTTAACCCCGCAGCAATTTCGCAACAATCGCGATGGGCTGAATAACAGGGCATGGAAACTTTACCACTTATTTGCGCCTGATCAACCTGTCATCTGACGACGCCTGTATCGTTGAGGCAGGGGTACTTTCACAAAATGGGGGTAACTTTGGGGGTAACTTTCAGGGTGCAAAAAGTAAAACATTTGCGCTGCAATGGTTTTAGAGGATGGTTCGATAGCCTTTCGGCCACCAAACATCACGCCGGGGCGTCATGCGCCCCGGCGTTTTTATTGGCGCGCCCCCGGCCGCCCGGCAAACCTGTCCCGCCGACCGGCTTTCACTCCGCAAGCCGTCTGAATCCGTTTCCGGAATGACCGGCCCTCCATTACAATCAGATAAATATACGTCCGGGTGGCGGCACTGCCGCGTGTTGTCCGGGTCGCGCCTTTTCAAAAAGATGCTTCGGGAAATAAGGATATCTGACCACGTCTGATTTCCCGGCCATAAACAGGGAGTTCGTCCATGAGCCGTCATGCCTGCCTCAATCGCGCCTACCGTCTGGTCTGGGATACCGCGCGCAATCTCTGGATTCCTGTTGCCGAAACCGCGCGTCGTCGCGGCAAGAGCGGACGCGTCATTACGCTGACCGCCGGCCTTCTGACCGCTGCCTCTACGGCTTGGTCATTGCCGACCGGCGGCGTGATATCCGCGGGCGACGGTTCGATAGGGCAGTCCGGCTCCCAAATGACCGTTACCCAGCAATCCTCAAGGCTGGCGATTGACTGGCAAGGTTTCAGCATCGACAGCCACGAGCAGGTCAACTTCGTGCAGCCCGGTGCTGCCGCCATCGCCCTGAACCGGGTGTGGGGCCAGGATCCCAGCCGCATTCTCGGCGGACTCAACGCCAACGGTCAGGTCTTCGTGCTCAACTCCAACGGCGTCCTGTTCGGACAGGGCGCGCAAGTGTCGGTGGGCGGTCTGGTGGCCTCGACGCTGGGCTTGTCCAACAACGACTTCCTGAGCGGTCAGTTCCATTTTGACGGTGCGAGCACCGCGGCGGTCAGCAATGCCGGTTCCATCACGGCGGCCCGGGGCGGTTATATCGCCCTGCTGGGTGCGGAAGTGAGCAACAGCGGCGAACTGGTTGCGCCCGAGGGGGCAGTGTCGTTGGCGGCCGGGCAAACGGTCACGCTGCACCTGGATAACGGTTCTCTGGCCGGACTGACCGTGGACAAGGGCAGCCTGGACGCCCTGGCCGCCAATCACGGCCTGATCCGCGCCGATGGCGGCCAGGTGCTGCTGACGGCCGAAGGCGCGGACGCGCTGTCGCGGGCAGTGGTGAATCACGACGGCGTGATCGAGGCCCGGACGCTGCGCAACGTCAACGGCGTGATCCGCCTGATGGGCGATATGGAAGAAGGCGAGGTGCAACTGGCCGGGCGTCTGGATGCCTCCGCCCCGGATGGCGGTGACGGCGGCTTCATTGAAACCTCGGCGGCGAAGGTCTCGGTAGCGGATTCGGCCGAAATCACCACCCACGCGGCCGCCGGGAAGACCGGCCGCTGGCTGATTGACCCGCAGGACTTCATCGTCGGCGCCGCCGGGGATATTGACGGCGTCACGCTTGGCAAGGCGCTGGACCTGACGGATGTCATCATCCAGAGCGTCGACGGCAAGAATGCGGGCAACGGCGATATCTTTATCGATGATGCCGTTTCCTGGGGGGCGGATACCGCCCTGACGCTGACGGCGGAGCGCAATGTCCACGTCAATGCCAACCTGACCGCCACCGGCGCGGCGGCGGGCCTGAACCTGAATCTCGGCTCCGGCGGCGCTTACTTCCTGCGCAACGGCGTGGTGGTGACCTTGTCTGGCTCCCGGGCGGGGTTCAGCGTCGATGGCAAGGCCTACACCCTGATTCACGATATCGATTCGTTGCAACTGGTGGACCCGGCGGGCGGCAACTACGCCTTGGGCAACAGCATTGACGCCAGCGCCACACTGGATTGGAATTCCGCATTCGGCTTCAATCCCATCGGCAGCACTGACCAGGCTTTCAGCGGCATATTTGAAGGTTTCGGCAATACGGTTTCGATGCTTAACATCAACCGGAGCGGCAGCAATCATGTCGGCCTGTTCAGCGTATCCAGCGGCACCATCCGCAACCTCAATCTGTCCAAGGTGACCGTTAACGGTCTGTCCATGGTCGGAGCGCTGGTGGCCGAAAACCGTGGCGTCGTCCACAACAGCTCGGTCGACGGTGAGGTCGGTTCGACCAGCGCGGGCACCCTGTCCAACCTCAGCGATATCGGCGGCCTAGTCGGCGTCAACACCGGCATCATCTCCGGCAGCACATCCGCCGCCAATGTCACGGCCTCGGGTGCCGTATCCAATACCCAGTTCAGCAATGTCGGCGGGCTGGTGGGTCGCAATGACGGGCAGGTGGCCTACAGCACGGCTACCGGGGCGGTGAAGGTGGAGCTGAGCGATGGCGGCAGCGTTTCCGCCATCGGTGGTCTGGCCGGTTCCAGCAGCGGCATCATCAATGAAAGCGGACTTCCGGCCGTCGATGTGCTTGGCGGCGCCGTGACCGTGACCGCAGCCGATGGCCGCTCGGCAAGCAAGGGCTCATTGACGGATATCGGCGGTCTGGTCGGCCTGAATTCCGGAGAAATCACTTTTGCGGATGCCAAGACCTCCTACAGTGCGGGTGTGGTAACCGTGGAGAACAGTTCCACGTCCGGTGATATTGACCGCATTGGCGGCGTGGTCGGGCAGAATCAGGGCAAGGTCACTTACGGCACAAGCACTGCCGCAATCAACATCAACGGCGGCCTGATCCAGAATGTCGGCGGCGTCGTTGGTGACAATATCGGGGTCATTGACCATGGCCGGGCGACGGGAGCAATTACTGTCACCTCCGGTGCATCCTATGCGCGCAATATCGGCGGTGTCGTCGGGTGGAACGAACAGGAAGTCTATAACAGCACCGCGACCGGGCAAATTCATGTCACCGGCAACAACAGCAGCGTTTACAGTGTCGGCGGCGTGGTTGGTTACAGCGGCAGTTACGACACCATGTCCGGCGGTGCGGGCATCGTGGTGCAGGACAGCCTGGCATCCGGGGATGTACTGGTTGAAACAGTTGATGGCAACGGCATCAACGAAATCGGCGGATTGGTCGGGCATAACGGCGGCACTTTCTCCCTTGGCGGCGTGTTGTCACCCATGAATGGCGGCATGGTCACCGTCAAGGCGACCACGGGCAAGGGCACGGCGACCTATATCAGCAATATCGGCGGCGTGCTGGGCAACGATGCCGGGACAACGTCACTGCTGGGCGATAACCAGGTTTACTCGGCGGGTTCGGTGGTGGTGGACAACCTTTCCAGCGGCGGCTCGATCAGCAGCTCGGGCGGTATAGCCGGTTCGACCTCCTCCGATTTGTCGAATGCCAGCGGCAGTTTGTCCGTGACCGTGGACAGCGAATCCGGATCGTATATTTCGTCGATTGGCGGCGTGGTCGGCAGCAACAGCGGCAAGCTGACCAACGCGACCGGCAGCATTTCCCTGAACGAAGCATTTGGCGGCGACATCGCCAGCGCCTCCTATGTCGGCAGCGTGGCCGGGTTCAATAACGGCTCCATCATCGACAGCCACGGAAACGGCTCGGTCACCGGCTCGGCGTATGTCGGCGGCCTGACCGGATACAACAGTTCGGTCGGTACCATCAAGGACAGCTATTTTGTGGGCTCGGTGGCCAGTTCCTCGGGCTATGGCGGATTGCCCTCCAACTTTGGCGGTCTGGTGGGCCAGAATGACGGCGTCATCCAGACCAGCTACTTCGAGGGGGATGTCAACGGCTCTTCGGGAAGCGGCGAAGGCTCCAACACTGGCGGTCTGGTTGGTTTGAACAGCGCCACGGGCATGATCAGCGACAGTTACGCGACGGGGACAGTGACCGGTAATGCCGTGGTTGGCGGCCTGGTGGGGAGAAATGCCGGGGATATCACGAATACCTATGCTTCCAGCCAGGTCACGGGTGATTCCAATCTGGGTGGCTTGATAGGCCTGAATGAAACCGACACTGTCCAGTCGAGCTTTTATGACTTGGATGTTGCTGCCGATGACGGCAGCGGCATGGGCAGGTACTGGAGCGATTTGACGCAGTTGTCGACTTATCAGTCCGCGGGCTGGGATATTGATGCCCAAGGCGGCACTGGATCTGTGTGGAGAATCTACGAAGGCCAGACTTCGCCCTTGCTGCGTCATTTCCTGACCGGGCTGACCGTCACCGCCAACGATGCCGTCAAAACCTACGACGGTGACAAATTCAGCGGCGGTAACGGCGTCACCTTCTCCATCAGCAGTCCTAATTCCGATCTGTTGTACGGAACCGAAAGCTATGGCGGCGACTCGCAGGGTGCGCGCAATGCCGGTAGCTACGGTATTTCGGTCAGCGGTTTTTATTCCGGCCAGCGCGGCTATGACATTACCGAGGTGGACGGAAAACTGGTGATTGATCCGAAGTCGATCACGGTCAGCGGTGCTCTGGCCTCGGACAAGACCTATGACGGGACAACGACGGCCAGTGTCTCCGGCAGTCTGTCGGGTGTGATATCCGGGGATGCTGTGGATCTGTCGGCCACGGGGGCCTTTGCCGACAAGCATGCCGGCATCAATAAGGAAGTGACCGCTTCCTACGCCCTTGGTGGCGCGGATATGGGCAATTATGTCCTCGACAGCACGACGGATGTGCTGCTGGCAACTATCAACCGCCTGAAAACCGAAGTGGTTGGAAGTACGGCGGACAGCAAGGTCTATGACGGCGGTACAACCGCCACGGTGAATGCCGGATCGCTGGGTATGCTGATTTCCGGCGATGACGTTTCCATCAGCGGCAGTGGGGAATTCGCGGACAAGAATGCCGGTTATGGCAAATCGGTGCTGACGACCTACACGCTGTCCGGAGTTGAGGCCGGCAATTACGAAGTACAGACGGAATACCTGACGGCGGATATTACGCCGCGCGGCATTAACGGCGTCGCGGTTGCGGATAACAAGACGTACGATGGCACGACCACGGCTACGGTGACGGCGAATCTGTACGGCATCATCAGTGGTGATGACGTGTCCCTGACGACAACCGGCAATTTTGCCGACAAGACAGCCGGAACCGCCAAGGCGGTGACGATCGACTGGTCCTTGTCCGGCGTTGACGCCGCGAACTATTCAGCCACGGTCACGGATGGCAGTCTGATTCTGACGGATCAGCTCAAGACCGAGTTTGTGCAGTCCTTTGTTTCCGCAGGAAACCAGGTGTTCACTACGGCCGATATCGCCAAGCTGGCGATTACGGGTTCCGTGACGGCTGACAACAAGGTCTATGACGGAACGGATGTTGCCGTTACGCATGGCGGGTTATCCGGTGTGATATCCGGGGACGATGTCAGCTTCAGCACCAGCGGCAGCTTCCTGGACAAGACAGCCGGTGTGGGCAAAACGGTGAGTGTCGGCTTTGCAGTTAGTGGTGTCGACGCAGGCAACTATGACGTGACCGCCAATTCAACAACCACCGCCAATATTGACAAGCTGGCCTTGTCGACTGTGATCGGTGCGCTGGACAAGACCTACGACGGCAACACCTCGGCGACAACGACGGG
>DASUIL010000213.1:0-4750 GCA_036273075.1 Fluviicoccus sp.
GGCTTGCTGGATGGGTCAAGCCAGGACTCGATATACCCCTGACCTATGTGCGGCGCTTCGGTTTCGAACCGGAAACGCAGGCGCTGGTCCTCGGTACTGACCTTGAGGCCCAGACGGTCATAGGGCAAGGTCAGCGGGTCGTCATCTTCCTGCGCCAGCCCGATGGAGCCCTGGCGGGTAGTCAACTGCATCGCCAGTTGCGGCAACGCGCCCTTTTTCCAGTTCAGCGAAGCGTCGCCTTCCAGACTGCCGTTCCAGGCCAGCCCTTCCGGAAACAGCGGGGCCAGACGGCTGATTTCCAGGCCTTCCAGACCAAAGACGGCTTGGGCCTTTTCCGGTCCGGCCAACAGCTCCTCGCGGCTGCACAGGCGAGCTGCATCCGCCTGCCAGCAATGCGGACCGACAGCGACCAGGTTGTCGGCCCCGGTCCATTGCACGGCAAAAGCGCCGGGGTCCTGCCTCCAATTGAAATCATGAATGGCGACCGTACTGTCATCACTCTGACCGCGCCAGACCGGCTTGCCCTTACCGTCCGCCGTCAGCACTCCGGAAAAACGGCCCTCGGCGTTGACCGGGTCGGCCTCGATCTGCCAACTGGCGGTATGCGCATACTTTGTGCCTTCAACCACCAGCGTGGCGTCAGGAATCACGCGCTCACCATAGGTCAGCTGATGCCCATGCAGTTGCAGGAAGCCGCTCTGCTCCGCCAGCGCGGGCAGGAAACCGCTGATGCTGAGGCTTTCCCCGGAAATTCCGGCATAACCCAGCTTCTCACCCATCAGGTTGAGCGTAACCGCCGGTTGCCTGACCGGACCTTGCAACTGCACCACGCCATTGATGCCGCCGGTGACACGCGTATCCAGCAACCCCAGTTCCTGCAAACCCGCATCCAGTGTCACATCCCAGCCGGAGGCCCATAAACCGCCTTCGACACCCAGATGGTTACCGCCCCAGTCCAGCTGCAACTCATGGGCCTTGAAGTCGGGATACTTCACGCCGGGCTGCAACAGCAGCTCAAGCCCTCCTTGGGCGGCCGCAGGCTGATCACGCAGCGTCCCGGTCAGCGCCATCTGCTGCAAGGCAATATCCTGCCGGCCGTCCGTAAGCATACCTTCAGCCTGAACCGGACCGCTGAGCACGGCAGGCCACTGCGGAGCCCAGTAATCCGATCGGAAATTATCCAGCGCCAGCCGGGCGCTCCATGTCCAGCCGTGGCTGGAGGGAGCCACCGCCGCTTCGCCGGTCACCGCGCCCGCCATCCCCTGATAGCTGAAGTTATCCGCTCGGAAAGACTTGCCAGCGCCCTGCCCGGTAATTTCCCAGTCCCCGGCCGGAGTCCGCGCCGACTGCATGGCCAGCGAGGACGACAACCGGTACTTGTCCAGCGTCCCCTGCCATTGCAAGGAGCCTTGCGTGGAAACCGTTTCCCCGAGGCCGGGCATGGTCCGGGCCAGGTTCTGCCAATTGAAGTCCAGCGCCTGGTTCTGGTGCCACTGCCACGGCCAACCCGCGCTTTGCAAGGTGGCCCGCCAGGCCTCGCCACTATCCCAATCAGCCTGAATCGCCAGCGTTGATCCTTTGACCGTGGCGCGGCCCTGCGACAGCAAATGTCCGGTCAGGGGTGGCAGCAGGGTTGGCGGGATCGGCCAATGACGGGAAAGGTCGACATCGCGCCAGCGCGAGGCAAGGTTCCAGTGCGGCTGCCCCTGCCAGCCGATGTCGCCGGACAGGTTCAGCACGCCGCCCAGCCGCGTGCGCGCCTCCAGCGGAAGCAGTTGCAGGGAGTGCCAGTCCGTGCGGGCATACCAGCGGTAGTTGCCCTTGGGAAAGAGCTTACCGGAAAAGTCAGCATCGCCCAGCAGCGACAGGCCGCGCCTGTCACCCCGGACATGCACCAGCCCGCGCGTGGTTTTCAGTTCCAGCGCCGGATACCACGGCACGTCCATGTGACCAAAGCGCACCAGGCCGCGATAGTCCAGCAGCGGCTGGATCACGTTCAGGGTGGCAATCACTTCCACCGGCGTCGGTTTGCGGTGAACCAGATTCACCTGCAGGGCAGACAGATCACCCTGCACATGCGCTTTCAAGGCATGCAGATGATGGCCTTCCAAAAAGGAAGTCTGTAACAGGCCCCCGGCATTCAGCGGGTATTGATCCTTGAAATCGATGGATCCGCTCAGCTTGGCATGGAAACGTGGATGCTCCAGTTCGACATTCGGCACGACCAAGTGTTCATGAAACCAGTCCGCGCCTTGCAGGGACAGCCGGGTGGCGGCCAGCGTACCGGTCGGCTTCACCACAGCCACCTGCTCCAGCGCCCCGTCGGCGAGGATCAGCCGGAACGGCAGCCGCAGATATTTCAGCTTGACCGGGTTGGGGTTGGGCGGCCCGGTAAACACCAGCCGGGCGTTCTCGCCGCGCAACGAGTCAACATAAAGCTCGCCGCGCAACAATGACGCCCAGGTCAGCTTCAGGGTCAGGCGGTCGGCATCAATGTGGAATTTCTTGGTGACGACCGTGAACTGACGTAATTGCAGACCGTTGCGAAGGGTGCCGCCCTCCACCTGGAAGCGGATCAGCGGTTGCAGGGCGACAATTTTCTCCAGCAGCCAGCGCGTGCCTTCAGGCGAACCCGCCACGAGACACAGGGCGGCCCAGACCACAAACACCAGCACCAGCACGGTAAACAGCAGATGGGCGCTGCTGCGCCACGCGGCGCGAAGCGTCAGCCGCAACCAGCGGCGCAACTGCTTCTTACGCGCGCCCCTCACAATGCGGGCCCCATGAAGAAATGGATGCGCGGCGACGGGTTGGGTTCGGAAACATCCCAGGCCACATCCAGCCGCACCGGACCGACCGGGGAAATCCAGCGCACCCCCGCGCCAACGCCGGTGGCGAGTCCTTCCGACACGCTGTCAAAGGCATTGCCGGTATCCACAAAGGTGGCCAGTCGCCAGCGCTTGCTGAAACGCCAGGCATATTCGGCGCTGGCGGTGACCAGGTTGGAGGCGCCGATCACCTGACCGGTGCTGTCCCGGGGCGACAGGCTCTGGTAGTCGAAACCGCGCACGCTCTGGTCGCCCCCGGCGTAGAAGCGCATGTTCAGCGGCACGCTTTCGAAATCGCTGGACAGGATGGCGCCCAGGTCGGCGCGGAACAGGAAGGAGTGCTTTTCCGCCGCCGTGCGCAACAAGCGCCAGCCGGCGCGCAGGGACACGAACTCGGCATCGGACAACAGCGAACGGGAGGCCAGTTCGGCCTGGTAGTACTGGCGGTCGCCCCAGACCGGGTCGGCGCCGCCGCGGCTGCGGGTGCGGTTGAAGTTGATGCCGGGCAGCAACAGGTTGTTCACGTCCTCGACGCCATTAACCTGCCGCGAGGTTTCATTGCTGTAACGCAGGGTATAACCGCGCTGCCAGCCGCTGGGCTGGCGGATCAGGCGCTCCACCCCCAGCGTGGTGCTGTAGGTGGTGGCCTCGTCCAGCACTTCCCGCTTGAAGCCGGAGAAGAACTGCAGGGTGTCATTGAGGGGATGTTTCCAGGGAATGCCGTAGCGCAGGGTGGCGCTCTGGCGGACGCTGGAAATTTCCGTGGAGGTTTCGACACTGTGACCGCGATCGTTCAGCAGCGGCCGCCGCCAGGCCAGGCTGAGCCGGGCGCCGATGTCGGTGGCGTAACCCAGACCGGTGTCGAGCTGGTTCGGCTTCTCCGCCGCCAGCGTCACATTGACCGGGACATGCTGATCCACGGCCAGGTCCGGTTCGGCGCGCACCCGGACTTCATTGAAATAGCGGCTGTCGAGCAGCGCCTTGTTGAACTCGATGATCTTGCCGGCCTCGTAAAGATCATCGGTATGGAACGGTGCGAGTGTTTCCAGCCAGGACAATTGCAGCGGCAACGGTTTGCCTTCCGAGGCGGAATGGAATTGCACGTCGCCGAAGCGGAAACGCGGGCCGCTGGCGTATTCCAGATCAATGCTGGCGGACTGCTTGTCGGGATTGACTTCGACGGCATGCACCTTCCATTCTCCGGCAAAATAACCGCGCTCCACCGCCAGATTCTGCACCAGCGTCTTGATGGATTCATAGCGGCCATGATGGAACACATCCCCTTCCGCCAGCGGCAGGGTGTCCAGCAGCGCGGTGAAGGCGATGTCGTTGCTGGCGTCGCCGCTGTATCGCAGCGACAAATGGGTGATCACGACCGGCTCTCCCGGTTCGATCACCACCAGGGCAACACCGTCTTTCTGGCTGACGCGGATTTTCGACTGGTAATAACCCAGCGCTTCCATGCTTTCACGGGCGGATTTGCGCAGGCGGGACTGGGTGTCGCGCCAGTTTTGCAGGTCGTCGGGGGTCACAGTGCCGAGATAGGCTTCGAGATTGGCGCGGACATCACCGGAAACGCCGTCGATACGCAGGTTGGAGCCTTCCTGGGCCAAGGCCAGGCCGGGCAGGCACGCCATCCCTATCAACAGCCACTTCTTCCAGCCCTGCATGCCCATAACACCCCCGGATTACAGCGGAATGATACCGAATTTTCAGCAGCTTACCGCAGGCTTGAACCGGGAATGGTTACAAAATTCGGGCGAAGTGCTAGCCTCGCGTAAAAACCGCTCATCCGGACGAGTCCACCTTCATGCATAACCAGTTTTCGCTGCTGAATACCCGCCGCTTCCTGCCTTTTTTCCTGACGCAATTCCTGGGCGCGTTCAATGACAACGTCTTCAAGCAGAGCCTGATCATCCTGC
>DASUIL010000214.1:0-25695 GCA_036273075.1 Fluviicoccus sp.
CGTTCGCCCCTACGCGTTTACCCCGCATTACCTGTTCGGTGAGGAACATTCCGGGCTCTGCCGATTCCGCCGTGAAGGCCAGGATTACGCCGCCAACCCGGTGGATGTGTCCCGTGAGCACCTGTGCGTGGCCATTGACGAGTCACTGACACCGCCCGAAGTCGGGGAAACCATTCCCGAGATCCGCATCACGGTGCTGGGCCGCGATTTCACCTTCCCCTGCCTCACCGTCAAGTCGGTGCGCCAGGAGCCGTGGTGCCCCACCGAAATCGACTTCTGCACGCTGCATTGCGAAAACAGTATCCAGTACCTGTGGGAAATCAGCTATCTGCTGCGCAGCGCCCCGGCGCTTTCCAGCGACGTCAGCTATGACGACATCAGCCTGCCGAAAATCCCGGCGCGGGGGCTCTATACCGAGGAAGCCCGTCAGGCGCGGCTGGAGTTCGTGCGCGAGGAAACCGGTGCGGCCATGTCGGAGGTGTCGCAGATCCGCCTCGACCCGCGCAAACTGGTCAGCAACATCGAGGCCCTGATCGGTTCCGTGGAAGTGCCGGTGGGCGTGGCCGGGCCGTTGCACATCAAGGGCAGCCACGCGGGCGGCCTGTTCTACGCGCCGCTGGCCACGTCCGAGGGTGCACTGGTGGCCTCCGCGACGCGCGGTGCCACTGCCCTTTCCCGGTCCGGCGGCGTCACCACCCGCGTGCTGGGCCAGCGCATGATGCGCGTGCCGGTGTTCGTCTTTGAAACCATGGCCAACGCGTTGTTCTTTTCGGAATGGATCAAGGACCACTACCGCGAGCTGTCCGATGAAGTCGGCAAGTATTCCAATTACGCCTCGCTGGAAGAAGTGCAGCCCTATGTGCTGGGCCGTGCCGTGCACGTGCACTTCATTTACGAAACCGGTGATGCCGCCGGCCAGAACATGACCACGACCTGCACCTGGCAGGCATGCCAGTGGATCCTCAAGCACATCAAGCGTTTTGAAGGGTTGCGCATCGAGAACTTCCTGATTGAGGCCAACCTGTCCAACGACAAGAAGGTGACCTACCAGACCTTCCTGAAGGGCCGCGGCGTGCGCGTGGTGGCGGAAGCGCTGCTGACCAAGGACACCTGCGAGCGCATTCTCAAGATCAAGCCGCGCCAGATGGTGGCGGCTTACCAGTACATCGCCTCCGGCTCCATCGCGGCGGGCATGATCGGCATGAACATCAATGTCGCCAACATCATCGCCGCCATGTTCACGGCGCTGGGTCAGGACATTGCCTGCGTGCACGAGTCCTCGCTGGCGCACCTGCACATGGAACTGACCGACGACGACGATGTCTATTGCACGATGATGCTGCCGTCCCTGGTGATCGGCACCGTTGGCGGCGGCACCAACCTGCCGCAGCAGCGCGAATGCCTGGAAATGATCGGTTGCGCCGGTCCCGGCAAGGCACACAAGCTGGCGGAAGTCATCGCCGCCTACTGCCTGGCGCTGGACATTTCGACGCTGTCCGCCGTGGCTTCCGACCAGTTCGCCCGCGCCCACGAGAAACTGGGCCGCAACCGTCCGGTCAATTATCTGAAGATTGGCGACCTTAACCCCGAGTTCGTCAACCTGGCCGTGGCCAAGACCGGCCTCGCCAAGTTCCAGGTCAGCGAGATGACAGCGCTGAGCAAGAACATGGGCGGCTCCAGCATCATCACCGAACTGACGGCGCACAAGATCAACAAGCTGGTCGGCCACTTCCCCTTCCGCCTCGACACCGATCAGGGCGTGAAGGAAGTGATGATCAAGGTGAAACCGCTGGATGCCGAAGTCATCCTGATGGTCAACAGCATGGCCAGCATGTGTAATCCGCGTCTGGCGCAGGAGTTCAACAACTTCCGCGACCATGTCGGCTTCAAGGGTTGCCACATCCGCGAACTGGCGGTGATGAGTCAGGCCGATCCGCGCTTCACCCGGCACGCCCCGACCACTTATGGCGTGGTGAACGACCCCGAGCGCGAAGCCTACATCATCATCCAGGAAAAGCTGAGTGGCATGGAGCACATGGACTCCGCCGACAACACCTCCGGCTGGACGCGCGAGCACATCGAGGCCGCGATCAAGGGCATTGCCGAAGTGCACAGCATCTGGCTGGGCCGCGAGGAAGAACTGAAGCAGCAGCCGTGGCTGGTGGATTACCCCACCACGCAGAACATGAAGGAAAAGCTGCGCTTGTGGGAACTGCTGGGCGTGCATTCGCGCGAAGAGTTCCCGGAATGGTTCTCGGAACAGGATCTGGCCTATTACCGCGACATCGTGCACAGCATCGGCGACTGGTGGTCGCTGATTGAAATGATGCCGCGCACGCTGATCCACAACGACTTCAACCCGCGCAACATCGCCTTCCGCCGCGACGCCGACGGCAAGCTGTGCCTGTGCGCCTACGACTGGGAACTGGCGACGCTGCACCTGCCGCAGCACGATCTGGTCGAACTAATCGGCTTCACCCTGTACGACCCGCTGGATCCGGCCGAGGTGGAGTACTACATCGAATTGCACCGCACCGAGCTGGAACGCCACAGCGGCATGTCGCTGGACCCGGTGATGTGGAAGCGCGGCTATGTGCTGGCGCTGATGGACATGCTGGTGAACCGCCTGCCGATGTACATGATGGCGCACACCTTCCGCCACTACGAGTTCATGGAGCGCGTCTACCGCACCTTCCGCGCCATGCTGGACATTGAACAGGTCGGCCAGCCGGGAGTGAAGCCATGAGCCGCTGCCTGTACGCGCAGGAAGACGCGCTCTTCCTGAACCCGGAGCTGCTGGGCGGCAAGGCGGCCAACCTTGCCTGGCTCAGCCGCGAGGGTTTGCCTGTGCCGCGCTGGTGGGTGGTCACCACGGACGTTTTCACGCAACTGTTGCGCGACAACGGTCTGAGCGAGATGGTGGCCCGGGAGCTGGCGGGCATCGGCCCGGACACCGAACCGTCGGCGATCGAGCCGATTGCTGTCCGCATCCAGGCCGAAGTGCTGCGCGCAAAACTGTCCGGTGACCTGCTGCAGGCCATCGGCGACTTGGTGAAGGGCCGCGAGGAACAGTTCTTCGCCGTGCGTTCCTCGGTGCTGGGGGAAGACGCCCAGGGCGCGTCCTTCGCCGGGCAGATGGACAGTTACCTGTTCCAGCGCGGCCGGGCCGACATCGGCGCCAGCCTGCTGCGCGTCGCCGCCTCGGCCTTCAACGCACGCGCCCTGCAATACCGTATCGCCAAGGGCATCGCGCTGGACGACATCCGCGCCGCCGTCATCATTCAGGAGATGATCGAGGGCGAAGTCTCGGGCGTGATGTTCACCGCCCATCCGCTGACCGGCAGCCGCCGCCATGCGCTCATTTCCGCCGCCTGGGGCGTGGGTGAAGGCATCGTCGCCGGCATCTGCAACACCGACGAGTTCAGCGTCGGCCTCTTCGACAACACCATCGACAAGCAATTGGCCGACAAGGACCAAGCCGTGGTTTTTGATCGTGAAGCCGGACGCGGTACGAAAGAAATACATCTGGACGGCGAGCAACGACACATCGCCTGCCTGTCCGACGCGCACATCCTCAAGCTGCGCGACATCGGCCTGAAGATCGCGACACTGCAACATTTCCCGCAGGATATTGAATGGGCCATCCGACAGGATCAGGTCTACATCCTGCAAACCCGGCCGGTCACCCGCCTGCCGGAGCCGAAGGAGCCAGTTGGCCGCCGCATCGTCTTCGACAATTCCAATATCCAGGAATCGTACTGCGGCGTCACCACCCCGCTCACGTTCAGCTTCGCCAATCGCGCCTACGCCACCGTCTATGAACAGACGATGCGCGTGCTGGGCGTCAGCGAGAAGCGCATCGCCGAGCACCGCGACATGCTCGACAACATGCTGGGACTGGTGCATGGCCGGGTCTACTACAACATCAACAACTGGTATCGCGGCTTGCTGCTGCTGCCCGCCTTCAAGACCAACAAGGCCGACATGGAACGGATGATGGGCCTGACCGATCCGGTGGATCTGGTGCAGGACCGCGAGTTCAGCTTTGGTGAGAAACTGCTGCGGCTGCCGCAGGTGCTGCGCGCGCTGTTCAACCTGTTGCGCGGCTTCCGGCAGATGGGTCAACGCGTCACCGAGTTCCGCGCCCTGTTCGAGAACGCCTATCGCAGCATCGACCGTGACCACCTGCATACCCGCACCCCGGGCGAGCTGATCGACGAAGCACGCCGTCTGGATCGCGATCTGCTGCAACGCTGGACTTCGCCCATCATCAACGACTTCTACGTGATGATGATGAACGGCAAGGTGCACCGCACGTTGGTCGACGCCGGCTTCACCGAACCGGCGGTGTTGCAGAACAACCTGCTGTCCGGCGAGGAAGGCATCGAAAGTACCGAGCCGACCAAGATGCTGCTGCGCATGTGCGCCTACATCCGCACCAAGCCTGCTCTGCGCGCACTGGTCGAAAGCGGTGACAACCACACCCTGCTCGCCCGCGTGCAGGTGCAGGACGCCGACTTCCATGCCCAGTGCCTGGATTACATCGAGCGTTACGGCGACCGCACCATCGGCGAGTTGAAGCTGGAGTCGGTGACGCTGCGCCAGGACACCGCCTTCCTGTTCGCCGTGCTGAAGAACTACCTGACCCGCGACGACCTGACCCCGGAAACCCTGGCCGCCAAGGAAGCGCAGTTCCGTGACTCCGCCGAGGAAGAAGCCTTCTCCGCGATCCGCAACAAGCTGGGCAACCGCGCGCTGTCCGCATTCAAGAAGAACCTCGACAAGCTCCGCGACGCCATCCGCAACCGCGAAAACATGCGCCTGGCACGCACCCGCGTCTTTGGCCTGTACCGCGACCTGTTCCTGGAAATCGGCAGCCAGTTCGCCTTCAACGGCCTGCTGGACGATAAGCGCGACGTGTTCTACCTCTCCGTGGACGAACTGTACGCCATGCAGGACGGCCGCGCCGTGCAACTCAGCCTGAAGGCGCTGGTGGCCGGGCGCAAGGCCGAGTTCGCCGAGTACCAGAAGGCCGACTTGCCGCACCATTTCTGGACGCACGGCATGGTGTATTACCAGAACAGTTACCGCTATCCCTTTGAAGTGGAAGAAGAAGCCACCGGCAATGAACTGAAGGGCACCGGCTGTTACCCCGGCGTGGTGGAGGAAAAAGTCCGGCTGATCTTCAGCCCGGACGACGAGCTGTCGCTGAACGGCCAGATCCTCTGCACCGTCCGTACCGATCCGGGTTGGGCGCCGCTGTTCCCGACGGCGGGCGGCATTCTGGTGGAGCGCGGTTCAACGCTGTCGCACTCGGCGGTGGTGGCGCGGGAACTGGGCATTCCGGCAATTGTCGGTATTCCCGGCATTACCCAGAAGTTAAAGGATGGGGAGAAGGTGCGCATGGACGGGGCGAAGGGGACGATTGTGAGGTTGGATAGCCAATAGCCTTGATGGTTCGTAGGGGCGCACTGCGTGCGCCCTCTAGAATCAAACAGATATTATGTTCGTTGACGAGGGCGCACGCCGTGCGCCCCTACGGTGACTCGAAATGACCGGCATCATGACTTCTTGGAATCCTTCCTCTGTACTGCCCGACGCCTTCCTCAACCTGCCGTCACGGATCTACGCCAGCGACCCGTTCTGGCTGGGCGAGGACCCGGCTTCGGTGCGGCAGCAATTCAGCGCCCTCAATCCGTGGTTCGACGAGGGCCAGGCCTGGGTCGGCGTGGTTCCCGGCAAGGCGCGGCTGGCGGGCTTCGTGGTGCCGGGACAACTGGTGGACGGCGAACAGGCCGCCTTCTTCGGTTTCTGGGAAACAATCAATGACTTGGAAACCAACCTTCAACTTTTTGACGAACTGAAGACTTGGGCGCGTGCGCAAGGCGCGACCCGCCTCTACGGCCCGATCAACTTCACCACCTTCGGCGCGAACCGGATACGGCTGGACGGTTTTGAGCACGGCGCTTTTCCCGGCGAACCCTGGAATCCTGATTACTACCCCGACCTGATGGACAAACTCGGGCTGGACATCCGCTACCGGTATATTTCGACCTTCGCCAAGGTGGCCGAGATCATCCCGCCGGTAAAAAAGGATTACCTGCGCGTCAAACCGCAACTGGAACAGGCCATCCGCTTCAAGCCGATGACCGCCGACTACTGGGTGGCGCATCTGGACGAACTGTACGGCTTTGTCGGTCAGGTGTTCGGCGCCAACTTCGCCTATACCCCGATTTCCCTGGAAACCTTCCGGCAGGTCTGCGGAACCGACTTTGCCCGCAAGTTCTGCCCGCAAACCTCGGTGCTGGCGGAAAGCCTCGATGGACGTATCGCCGGGTTCTTCCTGGTCTATCCGGATTACGGACCTTTGATGCGGCAATCCCTGCCGCAACTCGTGCCTTCCTCGCGCATCGATTACGAATCCTGCGCCGCGCTGCTGCCGCGACCGCGCCTGGCGCTGGCCAAGACCGGCGGCGTTCATCCCGATTTCCGGACGTTCGGTCTTTTTACCGCCATGAGTTGCGAACTGACGTTGAGGGCGGAAGGTGTGTATGATGAAATAGCCGGCGCGCTGGTGCGCGAGGACAACGCCTCGCTCAACTTCGCCGCGCGACACGGGACTGCCCGGCATCATCATTACGCCCTGTACGGAAGCAATTTATGAGCGGTATCAACCTCGTCCAGCCGGTCTTTGCGGCCTGGGAGGCAACACCGGACAAAACGGCCCTGGTCATTCCGCGCATGCGCGGCCTGGACTGCCTGTCCGAACAACAGCTCAGCTACGCCCAACTGAAGGCCGAGGTCGGCCGTTACCAGCGCGCCCTGGAAGCGCTTGACCTGCAAACCGGCGACCGGGTGCTGGTGCTGTCGCGGGTGCGCGCGGAACTGTACATCCTGATGCTGGCGCTGCTGGCGCTGGGTCTGGTGCCGGTGCTGATCGACCGCGGCATGAGTGCTGGGCGCATCCGCTCTGCCATCCGCCTCAGCGGCGCGCAGGTCGCCATCGGTGAAAGCGATATCCTGCGTTACTGGTGGCTGTTTCCGCCCCTGTGGTGGATGAAACGGCTCGCCTTCGACGGCAAGACGCTGGGTGTCGAGGACTTCAATAGCTGGCTGCCCAGCCATTTCGAACCGCGCTGCGTGCTGCTGGATCGTGACGCCCACGGCCTGATCACCTACACCTCCGGCAGCACCGGCCTGCCCAAGGGCGCTGACCGCACCCATGACAGCCTGATCGCCCAGCATCACGCCATCCGCGACCACTGGCAGGACCAACCGGACGATATCGACAGCCCCTGCTTCCCGGTGCTGGTTCTGCACAACCTGTGCTGCGGCATTACCACCGTGCTGCCGCGCGTCGATCTGGCCTCCCCGGCCCGCTTCGATCCCGAAGCCGTGGTCAAGCACCTGCAACAGCAAGGCGTCACCCGTCTGGCCGCCGCCCCGGCCTTCATGCAGAACCTGAGCGACTATGCCCTCGCCCACAACGTGCAACTGCCCGGCATCCGTTCACTCGCCATCGGCGGCTCCACCCTCCCGTCGCGACTGGTCAACCGGTTGCCGGTGGTGTTCCCCAACGCCCACATTGTCGGTGTCTACGGTTCCACGGAAGCCGAACCGATCGCCGATGTGCAGCTGGACGAACTGGCCCGCGAGGGTGATAGCCGTGAAGGTCATCTGGTGGGGTATCCCGCCCGATCGGCCACAGTCTGCGTGGTGCCGATCGGTCAGGCGCTGCGTGACGACGCCCGTGTCCGCCGCGCCCAGTGCCCGGCACTGGTTGTAGGCGAGATCCTGGTCACCGGCCTGCATGTCCTGAAAGGCTATATCGACAATCACGAAGCCACGCTGGAAAGCAAGATTCCCCGCCCGGACGGCACCGTCTGGCATCGTACCGGCGACGCCGGGTACCTGGACGAACGCGGCCGCCTGTGGCTGGTCGGCCGCGTCAAGGATGGCATCAAGGTCGGCGACCGCATCGTCTGGCCCTACCCGCTGGAGAAGGCTCTGGACGCCCTGCCCGGCATCCGCCGCAGCGCCGCGATGTCCTGGGACGGCATGCTGTTGCTGGTGCTTGATGCCGCTCACCCGATGGATCTGGAACCCGTTAAAGCGGTCATGCGTGAAGCAGGCATCTTCCGCGTCAGTTGGGTACAGGTGGCGGACATGCCGGTGGACGGTCGCCACAACAGCAAGATCGACCGGCCGTTGCTGCTTTCCCGGCTGGAAAAAGGCAAGCTGCGGCCGCAGCCCCTGGACCTGACATGAACGAACCGTCGCGCTACATCATCCGCCTGAACCCGGTTGACTGTCTCACCCTGAGCGGCGTGGTCACCAGCATGACCGCGTTGGCGCTGGGACTGAAAGGCATGAGTTATCTGGCCACCGCGCTGCTTTACATTGCCATGCTGGGCGATGCGCTGGACGGTATGCTGGCCCGCAAGTACAGGCTGGAGCGTCCCTTCGGACGCTATCTCGACGGCTTCATGGATGTGCTGATCTATCTGGTCACCCCCGCCTTCCTGCTTTACACGCACGGCATGGACGGCTACTGGGCACTGCCGCTGCTGGTAATGATCGCCTGCGGCTGCGTGCGGCTGGCGGTCTTCAACGATATCGGCAACATCCAGGAAGAAACCGGCGGGTTGGCCTATCTCGGCATGCCGGTGTTCTGGAGCATTTTCCTGCTGTCGGGGTTCCTGCTGCTGGACTTCGTGTTGCCGCCGCTGTGGCTGAACACGCTGATGACCCTGGCGCTGCTGGCATTCAGCCACGCCATGCTACGCCGCCGTCCCTTCTTCAAGTTCAAGAAACTGTCGCACATCCTGGGCATCACCGTGGGCGGCGTGTTGGTCTTCGTTGCGCTGCATTGGTCAGGCAAGGTGCCATATGTTTGAACCGCTGCTGCTGGCCTGGTATCTGCAACTGCCGGTGATTGTCGGCGGCGTGCTGCACATGGTGGTGGTGACCCGCAACCTGTGGCCTGCGCTGTGCGTGCCGGTCAACCGCCGCCTGTTCGGCGCGAACAAGACCTGGCGCGGCATGCTGGCGGTGCCGTTGCTGACCGCTTTCGGCGCGTTACTGCTTTATCCGGCTGAACGGCTGTTGGGAGACTGGTCGCCATTTTCAGGTGAAGCCTTGTGGCTGGCGGGCATGGTCGCCGGACTGGGCTATGTGCTGGCGGAACTGCCGAACTCATTCATCAAGCGTCGCCTGGGTGTTGCCCCGGGAGAAACGCCGGAAAAGGCCAGGTACCTGTTCATCCTGATGGACCAGCTGGATTCCGGCATTGGCGTGGCGCTGGCCTATGTGCTGTTCCTGGATGTTTCCTGGCCGGTGTTTGCCGCCTTTGTGCTGTCCTTTCCGCTCACCGCGCTGGTGGTGAAGCACCTGTTGTACTGGGCGCGATTGAAAAAATCGGCGGTTTAACGTCCCAGCCGCCGGTATTCCGCGTCGTACAGCCCTGTCAGCAGCAAGCCGCCCGACTCATTCACCCGGAACTCGCCAAAGCGCGCGGGCTGATAAACCGCCCCCTTCCCTTCCTCGAAGAAAAAGGCGTTGCTCGCCAACTTCAGCTGACCGTGACGGACGCGGTATTGCAGCGCCAGCATGCCCGCGGGCAAGGCGTTCGGTCGCTCCCGCAACCGCTGCCGCAAGGACGCCACGCAGTGCTCATCCACCCGCACCAGCAGGAAGCCGTCATCGGTCTGGCGAGATTCCTTTGGCAGGGCCTGCATTAGCTCGCGCTCCAGTTCGTAACGCAAGCTCATATAGTCCCCCTGCATCAAGGAGCGTGGATCGACCGGGGCCAGCGGCAGCAACACCCGTACGCCATCGCGCAACTGCCGCTCCTTTTCCAGGATGGCATGATTGACTAGCCCCATGACCAGGACGCCGGCTGCCGCCATCAGGACCCTACGCTTCATCACGCTTCTCCCGGCCCGCATAATGCAACACGCCATAGGCCAGCAGGAAAACCAACCCGCCGTTCACCAGAATCAGGGATTTTTCCAGTAGCGGCGTCTGCATCAGGTAGTAATAACGCGACAGGAACCCCCAGAACACGGACATGCCCAGACCGGCCAGCACCGGGTTGGCGCGAGCGAATCCCAGCACCAGCATCAGCCAGGCCACGGTCAGGCCCTGCGCCTGCGTCGACCAGGCCGCCACCGCCAGTACGCCCAATCCGGCCAGCCACAGCGAGCGCCGGCTCAGGGTCGCTGAACGCAACAACCAGGCCGCCGTCAGCACCCAAACCAGCGCCACCAGCCCTTCATTCAGGTTTTGCAACACCGCGGACGGCGGTGCCATGCGTTCATTGCGAATCAAATGCGCCATCAGGGCCGGACTGAACAGCGACAACGCATAGGTTTGCAACAACGCGACCGCGACCGCCGCATTCACCGGCGACCATAAGGCGGCCTGCGCCAGCCGCCGGTTCTCATTCAGGGTCAGCACCGCGAGTGCACCCGCCAACAGCGCCGAAACCAGCCAGAACAACGGTGTTTGCGCCATGGCCAGCGTCAGTGCGTAGATCACCGCCAGCGCGCTCAGGAAACGGTGCACCGGCTGCGGGATGCGCCATGCCAGCAACGCCTGAAAAACCGCCCACAATAGCCAGAACCCGCTTTCATCCCAATAGTCCTTGCCGCTGCCCAGCAGCATGATCTGCCCGGCCAGACTGAACACCAGTCCGAACTGGCCGCGAAAATCCGAACCCGACGGCCGATACAGCAACACCCCGGCCAATCCGGTCAGCAAACCGCCCAGCACCAGCAAAGAAAGCGGTTCCTGGAACAGGTCATGGAACAGCGTGCCCAGGAATACCAGCAGGCAGACCGCCGCCAGCCAACCCGACAGTCCCTGTACCGCGCGCACATACCAGGGAGCGGCGCGCTCCTCCGGTGGCAACGTTCCCTGCACCAGCCCGGCCGCCGCCAACCGCGACCACAGCTTTTCAGCATCATTCATGCGGAAGCTCCCGGTACACCGCTTTCAGCCAGCGCACCGCCGCGCCCGAGCAGACAATCAGCCAGACGCTCATCAGGAAGAAGGCGAAAAGGCCGTCGCCCTGGAACACGAATTTGCCCAGCGCCGAGGTGCTGATCACCAACGCCGAAAATACCACGCCCGCCAGCATGAAAAGATCGGCCAACCGCCCGCGATACAACACGACCGTCACCGCTGTCCAGAGCAGATACAAGCCCAGCACGAACCATGACCTGGTGTCCGGGTTCAACACGGCTTCCAGCGTTTGCAGGCTGACCGCCAGACCCGCCCCCAACGCCAGCAGGCGCGGCCCCGAGCGCCCCGGCAGCCAGTCCACCCGGCGGGCAGCGGTTTCCCACACCGTTTGCGCCAGCGTGTTGAAGGCAAAAATCAGCCATAGCGGCAGATCATGCGGACCGAACAGCCCGGCAACAATGCCGCGGTCGCTGAAAAAGAGAGGAACGGCGATATTGACCAGCAGCACCCACAACAGCCACAGCGAGGACGACCGCCCAAGCCAGGCCCACGGCAGGATGAGCAGCGCCCAAACGGCGAACAGTTGCCAGGGATCGGCGCCGGTCTGGTAGGTTTGCCCGAAATAGGCCAGCCAGACCCCGGTCAGCACCCCGGCGGCCATCAGCGCCGCCTTGCCCGCCGGTCGGTCAAACCAGCGCCAGGCCGCCGCCAGACTGAGCACCAGCGCCGATTCGATCAGGCCGAAGCGGGCAAACCGTCCCAATGCATCCCAATTGGCGGCGAAAAAGAAGA
Organism: Fluviicoccus sp.; assembly: GCA_036273075.1. Taxonomy (GTDB): domain Bacteria; phylum Pseudomonadota; class Gammaproteobacteria; order Pseudomonadales; family Moraxellaceae; genus Fluviicoccus. The sequence continues at coordinate 11,758 of DASUIL010000214.1, forward strand.
GGATGCCCGCCAGCACCAGCGCCCCGCCGTTGAACAGGAAAAACCGTTCCAGAAACCGCCGCCATTGCTGCGGCGACGGCTCGACGGCCGCTACCGCCAGCGCGACCGGAACCTGTTCCGGCTGCAACCGCCCGGATTCGGCCCAGCGGCGGATGCGCGATTTGTCTGCGCTCATGAATGAATCCCTGACTTCCCCAATCCTCCCAGCATAACGCAGACGGGGGCTGGCGGCCCCGTCCGGCAACAAAGCGACTACGCAATCACGGCGCGGCCGGTGTTGCTTCCTCTGCGCCGTACCAATTGATGCGGCGGGTCAGCGTCATCACCGTCGCCAGCAGCAGGAACACCAGCACTGAGCCCAGCATCAGCGTGAAATCCTCGGATTGCAGAATCACGAACAGCGTGCCGTACATCAGCGCCAGCAGCCCGCCCAGACCCAGCGCCCGGCCCAGCCCCTGCAGTACATGGCTGACATAGAACACAATCAGGCCGATGCAGGCGATCCCGGAAACCAGATAGGCCATGGCAAAGTCGATGTGTTCGCTGAAGGACAGCAGCAACAGGTAGAACACCGCCAGCGCCGTGCCCACCAGCGTGTACTGCATCGGGTGGATGCGCAGGTCCTGCAGCACTTCAAACAGGAAAAACGCGCCGAAGGTGATTACCAGAAATAACAGCGCATATTTCATGGCGCGGTCGCTCATCAGGTAGACGTCGACAGGCCGGATGAAATTGACCGCGAAGGCCGCGCCCGCCGCCGACTCGGCGCCGACCGCGTAGGGCTGGCGGACACCGGCATAATCCGGGCTGAGCAGCGAATTGAACGGTGCGCAGGCCTTGGTATCACGCAAGCGCAGGCATGCGCCGACCAACTGGGTATTGCGGCTGGAGAGGTACGTATTCTGCCAATGGGCGTCAAAGCCGTCGCGGCGCAACTGTTTGTCCGGCAGTGACGCGCCGTGGAACATCGGATGCGGCCAGTCCGCCTGCATGTGCACAGTCATGTCGCCGCCCAGCGGGATGATCTGCAAGCGTTCCATGCCCTTCAGCGCCAGGGTCAGCCGGAACGGCAGCACACCGCCCGGCTCGGCCACCCCGCTCAGCGGCAGCACGGTGTAACCGGCGGCCAGCGCGGAGTTATCGGCCTCGTCCGGAAAGCGGAAGCTGTGTTGCCTGCCGCCCGCCTCCAGCACCGGTTGCCGCAGCAGGCCGCGCAGGTCGGCGGTATAGACCCGGAATTGCGCCGCCGACCAGTCCGCCGTCTGGTTGGCGTTCAGCTTCAACGAGGTGACATCAATCCGGAAACTGCCCTCCACGGACACGGTGTCCTGCCAGGTCACCGCCTGATAGATCCCCCGCCGGTAGGCCTTGTCCGTCACCGCCACCTGGTTTTTCCATTCGGATTTTTCCGGCGTCAGCACAGCCAGCGTGGTCGAGCGGCAGGTCCGTGGCGACTTGTCATTGTCCCCGGAGCAGTCGCGGGTTTCAGTCACCGGCACCAGCAGCACCGGCCCCAGTAGCGCCTGCGGACCGACATGGCTGGCGGCAATGTCACGCATCACCTGCCCCTGGCTGGCCTGGCGCTCGTGCAGGATGACGCGGATATAGGAAAAGGCGATCAGAAAGGCGATGGTCAACAGCACGATGACCACCAGTTTGTTGGCAAGCAGACGTTGCATGATTTCATCCTCGGATGAGAAGGGATGAAACCAGTCTGCGCCGCCCGCGTGAAGCGCCGGTCGGCGCTGTGTGAAAAAACGGTGAAGTCGGCCCGGCTTCAGACCGGAAAACGCAAAGTGACCTGCACGCCGCCGGCAATGTTTTCCAGCATCGCCGTGCCGCCGTGCTGCTCCATCACCTCGCGCACCAGCGTCAGGCCGATGCCGGTGCCCTTGCGGCGGGCTTCGGGGGAAGGCAGGGAATAGAAACGCTCGAACACCTGCGAAACGGCATATTCAGGCACCTGCGGACCGTCATTCCTCACCGTCAGCGTCACGCCGGAGGCATCACGGGCCAACGCCATCACCAGACCACCCGAACGCGGCATGAACGCCAGCGCGTTATCGACCACGTTGCCCAGCGCCTGCACCAGCCAGAAACGGTCGCCGACAATCACCCCGGCTCCGGGCTCCGCCTGAATATCGATCAGGAACTGCCCGTTGCGGCACTCAGCTTCACGCGCCGCCATGACTTCCTGGATGCAATCATACAAATCCACCGCCTGCGAGGCGCGCTGACGGCGGCCTTGCTCCAGCCGCGCCAGCATCAGCATCTGGTCCGCCAGATGCTGCAAACGCTCCGCCTGCGTTTCAATGTTGCCGCTGAAACGCAGGCGGTCCTTGGGCGGCAGCTCGTCGCGCAGGATTTCCGCCGTTGCGCGGATGGCGGTCAACGGGCTTTTCAGCTCATGGGTCAGCGTCTGCGCCAGCCTTTCCACATAGGCCTTGCCTTCCAGCTCCTCGCGCATGCGGTCAATGGAAGCCACCAGCTGGTTAAGTTCCAGCCCCATGCGGAAGTGTAGCGGCTGCCTTCCCGTAGACAGGGCGTAATCCCCCACTCGGCGGATGCTGGCTCGGAACCACCAGGCCACCAGCGCCGACAGCACCAGCGCCACCGCCACAACCCACACGCCCTGTATCAACATCCGGTTACGGGCGCGTTCAATGAACGGTTGAACCGCCACCCCCGGCTTGCCCAGTGTCACCACGCCGATGATGCGCGTTCCGTCCATGACCGGCGCCGCCACATACATCACTGACGACGAGGGATCATCCGCCTGCTTGCGGCTGGAGCGGACGCCGTACTTGCCGCGCAAGGTCAGCCACACATCGTTCCAGCGCGAGAAATCCTGCCCGTTCGCCAAACCCTCGGAGTCGTAGATCACGATGCCCTGACTGTCGGTAATGTACAGTTGCTGGCTAATGCCGGTCTTGCGAATATCCCAGATCGACGCGCCCAGATGACGTTCCAACCAGTCATGAATCTTGCTGTCGAACGCCAACTCCTGCACACGCCCGTGCAACACATCATCCGCCACCAGCACAGCCACCAGATTGGCGTTGTCGGCCAGGGTTTCCTCGATGGCCTGGCGAACGCTGGGTTTAACTTCCTCCTGCAACAACTGCACAGTGAACCAGCCTCCAACAACCAGTACCCCGGCAATGGCCAGCCAAACCCGCAGGAATATCGACACGGTTTACTCCTTCACCAGGGCATAACCCAACCCGCGATGGGTCTGGATGGGATCCTTGCCCGCCGCTTCGCGCAACTTCTGGCGCAGGGTCTTGATATGGGTATCCACCGTGCGTTCCAGGCTGTGATCAGGGTGATCCCAGGCGGCCTGCATCAACCGGGCGCGGCTGAGTACATGTTCCGGTCGGTCAAGCAGCGTGCGCAGCAGACGGTGTTCATGGCGGGTCAGGTTCAACAGCCGATCGTGATAGCGGATTTGCAGACGGTCGTCGTCATAGCGCCAGGGCCCCCAGCCTTGGGCCGCCGGTTCAGTCACGGCCGCAACCACCGCGCCGCGCCGCCAGATGACGCGGATGCGCGAGATGATTTCACGCGGGCTGAACGGCTTGGCGCAATAGTCGTCCGCGCCGATTTCCAGGCCGATGATGCGCTCGATCTCATCGTTGCGCGCCGTCAGGAACAGCAAGGGGGTTTGCCAGTGGCGGCGGATTTCGCGGCATAAGTCGAAGCCGTTGCCATCAGGCAGGCCGACATCCAGGATAATGAAATCGACGGTTTGCTGTTGCAGGAAAGACAACGCATCGCTGACCAGGGTCCGCCAGTGAACCTGCCAGCCTTCGCGGCCCAAGGCATAGATCAAGGGCTCGGCAATGGCGGGATCATCTTCGATCAGGAGGATATGGCGGGTGTCCGTTCCGGTCATGGTGCAAGAATCAAGAGTGAATAGCGGCTACTTTAGCTGAAAAAACACCGAACGACAGCCGCCTCAATACCGGACAAAGTCGCAAAACAAAAAACCCCATGGCTTTCGCTCAAGGGGTTTTTGCTGTAGCAATTTGGTAGACGCAACTGGACTCGAACCAGCGACCCCCACCATGTCAAGGTGGTGCTCTAACCAGCTGAGCTATGCGTCTGTTTCTGTGGGCGCAATTCTAGGGGGAATCCCGCGTTTCGGCAAGAGTACTTTCAACCAATTGTGTCTTTTGTGGGCGATAAGCGGGCCAGGCGCGCAATAATTGGGCAAGGCGGCGCACCTTGACGGCTTCCTGCTGTACGGACGGGTCATAGCGCACCGAAGCATAAAGCTCTGCGAACTCGCGGGCATGAGCCTGCCAATGCGGTTGAGCCTTCTCCAGGCGCTCCAGATAGGCCATCACGCCTTCGCCCGCCCGCCGCTGCAAGCCCTTGCCAGCCCATTTCGCCGACAGCCGCAGCACCGCCGCATCGGCCGGATGCACCGGCTTGCGCCTTCTTATCAGCGTCATCCCCGCCAGCAGCGCGGAAATCAGGGCCACCGAGCCGAACATCACCCCCAACTGCCTCCACAAGGAATTGTCGCCCAGCAAACGCAACAGGAAATCTTCCTGGCTATGAACGTCATAACCCACAACATCCCGCTGCCAGCGGTAATTCACGTAATCCAGCAGGCTGCGGATCTGCCCCAGCATCTGGTAATTGCTGTACTGGATGGCGCTGATGGCGGAATTGCCCCAGACCTCCCGATCCTCGGCCATGACTGACATGCCGCGCTCGATGCGCTCGGGCGCTACCGCCGCGGTCGGGTCAAACTGCACCCAGCCGCGCCCCTCGATCCAGGCCTCGGCCCAAGCATGTGCATCCATCTGACGCACCTCCCAAGAGTCCCCCGTGGGGCTTGCCTCGCCCCCCTGATAACCCACCACCACCCGGGCCGGAATGCCCGCCGCGCGCAACAGGAAAGTAAAGGACGACGCATAGTGTTCGCAAAATCCGCGCTTGGTGCGGAAGAGGAATTCATCAATACGGTTGTCGCCCAGCGGCGGCGGCTCCAGGGTGTAATGGAACGGCGACTTGCGGAACCAGCGGGTGACCGCGCCAATATAATCCGCATCAACCGGATAGGCATGTCGCCAGGTAGCGGCCATTTGCCGCGCAATGGGGTTTCCGTCCTCGGGCAGCGCCAGGTTTTCCTGACGGATCCAGTCAGGCAAACTCCGGTCCAGCGACACCACCGTGTATTTCTCGAATTCGTAAGTGGCGCGCGCGTAGACCGGATCCCGACTGACCAGGGTATAGTCCCGGGCGAGCCCCACGTCCGCGGATTTGCCCAGCGACAGGTTGAGGGCATACAACCAATTATGGTCGGTCGGCTCCAGGATGACCTTGTAGGGCATGGTATTCAGGTCGCGCACCCGGATCTGGTTGATCATCCACGCCGGAGGATTGGCGGAGCCCCAGGCGGTTTGCAGGTTCTCGCTCAGTCGCGGGTTGGGGCTGGGGCGCCAGGAAATGCCGTCAAAACTGGAAAAGGTCAGCCCGCGCCAATACAGATCCTGTTTGGCCGGGAACGGTCGATGCGGAAACTCGACCCGGAAGGCCAGTTCGTTGGAACGCCCGAGGCTGGCCAGATCACCGGGAGACATCACGTCCGACATGCCGGTACGGCCGGTGGCATTCGTCAGCTTCATCGACCACAACGGCGGCAAGCGCGGGAAGAACACAAACAGGATAAGCATCAGCGGCACGGCTTGCGCCATCATCACCAACGCCTTGCGCATGGCGATGCGCGCCGGGATGTCACGCAGGTTACCCACCGCCAGCGCCATGATCGCTACCGTAATCGCAAACAGGCAATACAGGGACTCCAGCAGTCCCTGCTCAAACAGGAAGCCTGTGGCCAGTACAAACAGCGACAGCACCATCAGCAGGTAATAATCACGTTCGTTACGGTATTCCAGCAATTTCATTGCCAGACAGAAGATCAGGAACGCCACCCCGGCTTCCGGACCGAACCAGGTGCGGTAAGAGGTGCGGATACCGGCAATCCCCGCCACCAGCACCAGCAGCAGCAAAGGCTTGGCGGGCAGCGGTATGCGCGCCTCAGCGGCCGGGGTGCGCCATAAACCGGCCAAAAACAGGATCAGCAGCAGCCACACTGGCATGCGTCCAAGGTGCGGCGCCAGGGCCACCGCCAGCGTCAGCAACAGTCCATAGCGGTTCCTGTGCTGCATCAGGCCTTCTCCTCGAACAACGCCAGCGCCTCAAGGCATTCACCACGATGGGCCGTGCCTTGGGAAACCGGGATCAGCCTGCCGGGCAGTTTCAACGCATAAGGCTGCTGCTGCTGATGAAGCCGCTCCACCCACCAGGCCAGTCGCGACAGACGATTCTCGCGATCCATGCCATGCAGCGCGGCGTAGTCCAGCGTATCGCTCCCTGAAACCGGTTCTGAATAGGTCTTGACCAGCATCCCCTGCCCGCGCGCCAGGTGCTTCCACGATACATGCGCCAGCGGATCTCCCGGCACGAAGGTGCGCAAGGCTTCGAAATCCTCCTGCCCCGCCCGGCGACGGCGGCTTTCCGCAGCATCCTCCGTGCTGCCCTCACCCACGGGCATCACTTCGGAAGCGATCGGCGCCGGATAAATGATGGCTGACATGTCCAGCTCGAGCCATGTCCAGGCGCGCAGCAAACCCAGGGGATAGGTCGTATTGATACGCAGGCGCGGCGGATGAAAGCGTCCGCGCGCGCCGGCCCGCAGGTACAGGGTCACTTCCCGGCTTTGGTCAATCCGGTCAATGTCCTCAACGGCATCGGCCCAGTGCAGGGAAAGACTGTAGTAAATGCGTTTGTCCGGATTTGAAAGGCGGATGGTGAATCCGGCCAGCTCACCGGCAAATGCCGGAATGGCGCCACGGGTTTCCACCCGCAAGCCTGACAGATTGCCATAGGTATGATGGATGGCGATCACCGACAGGCTGCCCAGCAGGAAGCACATGCCCAGCAGCAGGTTATTGGCGTAATTGATACCGGCGATGAACAGACAGAGTAGCAAAAGCGCAAAAAAACCGCCGTAACGGGTCAGGAAGATAAAGATGCGCCGCTGGTTGAGCGTAATGTCCGCCGTCGGGGGGATGCGCCGGGAGAGCCAGGCGTTCCAGCGGCTGCGGTACATCGACTTCAGGGCAGTGGGCATTTCCATGTCAGGGCAGGACATCCACCGCCTGCATCAGCTTGGCGGTCAAGGAGTGCACCCGCCCCTGATCTTCGATTCCGCCGCGCAGACGGTGCTCCGCCACGGCGGGCAGCACTGCCTGAATGTCCTCCGGCTGGGTAAATTGCCGTCCCTCAATGAACGCCCAGGCCTGGCCGGCGCGCTTCAAGGCCAGCAGGCCGCGCGGCGAGAGTCCATGCGGAAAATCCAGGCTCTGGCGGGTGTGGCTGACCAATCTCAACAGGTAATCCAGCACGGCATCACTCAGGTGCACCTTGTCGATCTGCTGTTGCCAGTTCTCCAGGCGGTCAGCGTCCACCAGCGGCTCCAGCGTCGCCAGCACCTTGCGTCGGTCCGTACCGGTCAGCAGCTCACGCTCGGCGCGGGCATCGGGATAACCGAGCTGGATGCGCATCAGGAAACGGTCCAGCTGCGATTCAGGCAGCGGAAAGGTGCCCATCTGGCTCATCGGGTTCTGCGTGGCAATCACAAAGAAAGGTTTCGGCAAGGGCCGGGTCACGCCATCGGATGTGACCTGCCCTTCCTCCATGGCTTCCAGCAGGGCGCTCTGCGTCTTGGGTGTGGTGCGGTTGATTTCATCCGCCAGCAGCACCTGGTTGAAGACCGGACCGGGACGGAAGCTGAATTCCTGTTGCGCGGGGTTGAAGATGGATACGCCGATGATATCGGCGGGCAACATATCACTGGTGAATTGCAGGCGCTGATAGGACAGGCCAAGAACCTTGGCCAGCGTTTCTGCCAGCGTGGTCTTGCCCATGCCGGGCAGATCTTCGATCAGCAGGTGGCCGCGAGCCAGCAGGCAGGCCAGCGCCAGCTTGATCTGCTGCTGCTTGCCCAGAATGACCGCATTGACGGCGGCAAGAACCGGTTGTACGGGGGAGTTCATTCCAAAGTCCTTGGGTGAAGTGAGCTCTACCTTAACGGAGTCCGGCCTGATTGAGAATGTGTTAAAGCGTTAATCTGTGATTCGGCCGCCAGAGTGCCGGCGGCCGCTGGTCTCCGGAATCAGCCGCTAACGGCCTGCAAGCCGCGCTGACAGTCCGCCTTGAGGTCCTCCAACGATTCCAGTCCCACGGCGATGCGGATCAGGCCTTCGCTGATGCCCGCCAGCGCCTTGGCTTCAGGGCTGACGCGGCCGTGGGTCGTGGTCGCCGGATGGGTGATAGTGGTCTTGGTGTCGCCCAGGTTGGCGGTGATCGACATGATGCGGGTGGCGTCAATGAAGGCCCACGCCCCCTCGCGACCGCCCTTCACCACGAAGGACAGAACCCCACCGAAGGCGCGTTGCTGGCGAGCGGCCAGAGCGTGCTGCGGGTGCGACTCCAGACCGGCGTAATTGACCTTTTCCACCTGCGGCTGCTCCGCCAGCCAGCGCGCCAGCGCCAGCGCCGAGGCGGAGTGAGCCTCCATGCGCAGGCGGAGTGTTTCCAGCCCCTTCAGGAACAGCCAGGCATTGAAGGCGCTGAGGCTGGGGCCGCAGGTGCGCACCACACCCAGCACCTCTTCCATCAGCTTGGCGCTACCGACCACGGCCCCGCCCAAGGCCCGTCCCTGCCCGTCCAGGTATTTGGTGGCGGAATGGATCACCAGGTCGGCGCCCAGCTTCAGCGGCTGTTGCAATGCGGGAGTGCAGAAACAATTGTCGACCGCCAGAAGGATGTCATGGCGATGAGCCAGTTCCGCCAGCGTTGCGATATCCGCCACTTCGCAAACCGGGTTGCTGGGGGTTTCCAGAAAAAAAAGCCGGGTAGTCGGCCGCAGCGCCGCTTCCCAGTCCGAACGCTCGGTCAGGCTGACAAAGGTGGTGTCAACCCCGAACTTCTTCATGTACTTGTCAAACAGGACATTGGTGGTGCCGAACACCGACCGCGAGCAGACCACATGGTCGCCCGCCTTCAGGAAAGCAAGGCACACCGCCAGGATGGCCGCCATGCCGGAACTGGTGGCGATACAGCGTTCACCACCTTCCAGCGCCGCCAGACGGTCCTCGAAAATGCGGACCGTAGGATTGGTGAAACGGGAATAGATATTGCCCGGCTCCGTGCCGCCAAAGCGCGCGGCCGCCTGGGCGGCATTGGCATAGGCAAAGGACGAGGTCAGGAACATCGGCTCGCTGTGCTCTCCCTCGTTGGTGCGATGGTGCCCGGCGCGAACCGCCAGGGTATCGAAACCGGCTTCCGCCAGGGCGTCTTCATCAAATTCCGGCAACATCAGTGTTCTCCCGTCGCGACGCGGTTTCAGAGCGGCAGTTCAACCTGCAGGTCATGCGGCAGGTCGACAATTGTCGGCGCGCCGCCCTGACCGGGATTGTTCTTCTTGCGCTGCGCGCTGTCGTTGCGCGAGGCGGCAAGCCGATCCAGGTATTCTTCATCGATATCGCCGGTCACGTACTCGCCGTTGAACACGGAACAGTCAAACTCGGTGATCTCGGGGTTGCCTTCACGGGCGGAGGCGATCAGGTCTTCCAGATCCTGATAGATGAGGCCGTCGGCGCCGATCAGGTCGCAGACCTCCTGCTCGGTGCGGCCGTGGGCAATCAGCTCGGTCTTGGCGGGCATGTCGATGCCATAAACGTTCGGATACTTCACAGGAGGCGCGGCCGAAGCGAAATACACTTTCAGCGCACCGGCGTCACGCGCCATCTGGATGATTTCACGGCAGGTGGTGCCGCGCACGATGGAGTCATCCACCAGCAACACGTTCTTGCCCTTGAACTCCAGCTCGATCGGGTTCAGTTTCTGGCGCACCGACTTCTTGCGCTGGCTCTGGCCGGGCATGATGAAGGTGCGGCCGATATAACGGTTCTTCATGAAGCCTTCGCGGTACTTCACGTTCAGCTTGTTCGCCAGCTCGATGGCGGCGGTGCGGCTGGTGTCGGGAATCGGCATCACCACGTCAATATCGTGGTCCTCGCCCATCACGCGGCGGATCTTGTTCGCCAGCTTCTCACCCATGCGCATGCGCGCCTTGTAGACGGAAATATTGTCGATGGTGGAGTCCGGCCGGGCGAAATAGACATATTCAAAAATGCAGGGCGAATACTGCGGGTTGTCCGCGCACTGACGGGTAAACATCTGGCCGCGATCGTTGATGAAGATGGCTTCGCCGGGGGCCAGGTCGCGGACGGTATGGAAACCCAGGGCGGTAATGGCCACGGACTCGGAGGCAATGATGTACTCCTTGCCCTCGGGTGTATCGCGTTCCCCGAACACCACCGGACGGATGCCGTGCGGATCACGGAAGCCGACCAGACCGTAACCGGTAATCATCGCCACCACCCCGTAGGCGCCCTTGCAGCGGCGGTGCACGCCCTGCACGGCCTGGAAGATATCGTCTTCGGTGGGACGCAGCTTGCCCTGAGCCTGCAGCTCATGCGCAAAGACATTCAGCAGCACTTCGGAATCGGAGTCGGTGTTAATGTGGCGCAGATCGGTTCGGAACAGGTCCTCGGCAATCTCGTTGGCGTTGGTCAGGTTGCCGTTGTGCGCCAGGGTAATGCCGTAGGGCGAGTTGACGTAGAACGGCTGCGCCTCGGCCGAGCTGGAGGATCCGGCGGTCGGGTAACGCACATGGCCGATGCCGAAATTTCCGGCCAGCCGTGTCATGTGGCGGGTGTGGAACACGTCGCGCACCATGCCGTTGTCCTTGCGCAGGAAGAGCCGGTCGCCCTGGCTGGTGACGATGCCGGCGGCATCCTGGCCACGATGTTGCAGGACTGTCAGCGCGTCATACAGGCTCTGGTTGACGGCAGACTTGCCGGCGATGCCAACGATACCGCACATGGTTGCACCTCAATGATCGGGTTTGGCTGTTTGGATCTGGATTCGGGGCAGGTTCTTGACCTGCGCCCTTACTTGTTCGGTCAAGGATAACGCCGCAGGGGCGTAAGGCATGACGGCGGCGGGCAAGGCCGCTTCATGCCACCAGGGGTCATGCTGGAAAAAGCGGCCCAGGACGCCCACGGACAGCACGACGATCAACGCGCCGCGCGCCAGGCCGAACAGTCCGCCGAAAAGATGGTCGGTAGGCCCCAGGGCCAGCGCCGACAGCATGCTGCGAATCAGCCTGCCGATCAGGTAGGTGGTGACCACCACGCCCAGGCAAATGGCCAGGAAGGCGGTGGCCAGCCGCAGCGACGGCGTGGCGATGAACGGTTCGAACACCGGGGCCAGCGCTTCATAGCCGTTAACGGCCAGAATGATTCCCGCCACCCAGCCGAACAGGGCGATGGCTTCACGCACCAGCCCGCGGCGAAAACCTTTCCAGATGGAAAAGGCGACAACGGCAAGAATGAAGATGTCTGCCGGATGCATAGGCGTCGGTAGTCTCTGGGCGAACAATAGGGGGTGTCAGGGCGCGCATTGTAGCAAATCGCCCTGCCCGGCGGCTATTCCTGAATGGCGGCAATGGCGCGAACGGCGTCATTCACGAGGCCGGGGCCGCGATAGATGAAACCGGTATAGATCTGTACCAGGTCAGCTCCAGCCGCAATCTTGTCGGCCGCCGTCGCGCCGTCCAGAATGCCGCCGACGCCGATGACGGGAATGCGGCCGTCCAGCGCCTGCGCCAGCCGCGACAGGGTGAAGGTGGAACGCGCTTTCAGCGGCTTGCCGCTCAGGCCGCCCGCCTCTTCCGCCACTTGCAGGTTTTCGATGCCGGGACGGGTGATGGTGGTGTTGGTGGCGATTACGGCATCGATCCGGTAATCCACCAGTTGAGAGGCGATATCGGCGATTTCATCCTCATCCAGGTCCGGGGCGATCTTGACGGCCAGCGGCACGTAATGGCCCTGCTCCTGCGCCAGGCGGATCTGGGTTTCCTTGAGGCGGCCCAGCAGCTCACCCAGAGCATCGCCGGTTTGCAGGCTGCGAAGGCCCTTGGTGTTGGGGGAAGAAATGTTCACCGTGACATAGGAAGCGTGTTCGTAGACTTTTTCCAGGCAATGCACGTAGTCATCAGCGGCATTCTCGACCGGGGTATCGAAATTCTTGCCGATATTGATGCCGAGCACGCCGTCGAACTTCGCCTTCCTGACCTGCTCCACCAGATGATCGACGCCGAGATTGTTGAAGCCCATGCGGTTGATGATGGCTTCGGCCTCGGGAATGCGGAACAGGCGCGGCTTGGGATTGCCGGGCTGCGGACGCGGCGTGACCGTGCCGATCTCGATGAAACCGAACCCCAGCGCCGCCAGGGCGTCGATGTAGTCGCCGTTCTTGTCCAGACCGGCGGCCAGACCCACCGGATTGGGAAAATCGATCCCCATCACCTGAACCGGATGCTGCGGCGTCCGGAAACCCATGCCCAGCAGGCCGAGGCGCTTGGCCAGTGCCAGGGATTCCAGCGCGACATGGTGGGAGGTTTCAGGATTGAGGCGGAACAGCAGCGAGCGGATCAGGGAATACCACATGAAAAAGTCCTGGCTGGCGTGAAGGCCCGCGATTATACATGGATTGGCGGCGGAAGTGACCGGCCGCCGCCACCCTAGCGCAGGGCCGCCATCACGCTGTCAAAACGGCTGTAATAGACCACGAACGGCGCATAACTGCCCATGTCCTCAGGCCGCAAGCGGCGGCAGAACGCCTGCCAGTCATCCAGCGCAGCCTTGCGGGTGGAAATCCTGTCCTGCAGCCAGACCGCCGGTGCGCTATCGGTCTTCTTCCAGGCCGTCAGCGTTTCCCGGCACAGCAGCGACATTGATTGCTGCAGGGACGCGCGCATGCGGTCGCGGGCCTCGGCTTCCCAGACGCTGGCGACACTCAGCGTTTGAAGGGCGCGCTGCATCTGCGTCAGGCACAGTGCTTCCTCCAGAGTCGCGTAGAAATGCGCCGCGACCTGAACCGGCGTCTCCAGCTCATGCGCCAGACGGCAGATATCCAGCATGTGAACGACCTGATCCAGCGCCGCCAACCGCCCGGCCATGTCCTCCGTGATACCGGCGGCGGCCAGCGCGGCGCGCGCGGCCAGCCAGTCTTCGCGGCGCTGCGTATTGAAATGGTCCGGAGCATGCGCCAGCAATTCGCCCAGCACCGCCAGCCCGGAAATCTGCCTGAAGGCCGGAGCATCGCCCTGCGTGCGCAGCAACCACTCGCAGGCGCGCCGCGCCGCTTTCTGCAACAGCCCGTACTGCTCCAGCAGGACTGGTCCCGATACTCTGCCCTCCAGATCGTCCAAGGCATCCCAGGTTTCGTTCAGGCCCAGAATCTGCCGCGCCACGACCCAGGCGCGCGCCAGCCTCACCACCCCGACATCCGGCTGTCGCAGCAGGCGCATCAACGCACCCATGCCGAGACGTTCGGTCAATTCACCGGCCAACCGGGTGGCCGCCAACGCGGGCGCCAGTGGATGTTCACGCAGTCGCTCGCCGAAACGCTCGCGCGCCGATATCGGGAAAGCGCATTCCATTTCCGCCAGCAGCAGTCCGGCAGCCGTCAGCTCCGACACGGCCAGCGATGACTTCAGCCAGTTCTTGGCATAGGCCAACAGCACGGCCAGTTCCGGTCGGGTCAGCGGCTGCCCGTTGCGGCCGCGTTGTTCCCAGGCGCGCGCATCGGGCAGGAATTCCAGCTTGCGGTCCAGTCCGGCATGCTGCTCAAGGAAATCGGCCAGTTCACCATATTCGCGATGACGGCGTGCTGCCTCGTGCGCGGCTATGGCCAGGCACAGGGTTTGCGCTCGGTTGTCGGCCAGCACGCAGCTGCCGACTTCATCCTGCCACTCGCGCAACATCAGCGCGGCTTCCTTTTCCGTGA
>DASUIL010000215.1:0-9707 GCA_036273075.1 Fluviicoccus sp.
TCTTCTCGAAGCCGGTGGCGCAGGAACAGGCGCGGCACCTGCTGGAAACCGCCCCCTTCGAGCGCAACTAGGGCGCTAGACGCGCCACAGCACCGTCGATCCCCAGGAAATGCCGACGCCGAAACCGGAGAGGACCACGCAGCGGTCCTCGGCGGTCAGTCCGCCCGCGAGCAGCAGCGGGATCGAGGACGAGACGGTATTGCCGTAGTCCGTCGCCAGGAACGGCGCTTTCTCGTCGGGCACGCCCAACCGCCGGGCGATCTGGTGCACCACATGACGACTGCCCTGGTGCAGCAGGAAGCGGTCCACCTCCCCCAAGGCCACGCCATTGATTTCCAGCGCATGCAGGATGCTTTCCGGCACCTTGCGCGCCGAGAAATTCAACACGGCGCGACCGTTCATGTGGAAATAGTGGCTGTACGCCGGCACCGCCAGGTCGTCGGCAAAACTGCCGTCGCTGCCCAGATCAAAACGGCCGACGCGCCACACCGGCCGGTCGCTGATCAACGTGGCGGCGGCGGCGTCGCCGAACAGCAGGCTGGTATTGCGGTCATGGGGATTGATGATCTTCGAATAGGGATCGGCCGTCACCAGCAGGCCGCAGCGCCGCCCCTGCGCCTGCATCAGCGCCGTGATCACCGACAGCCCGTAGACATAGCCGGAGCACCCCAGCGAAATATCGAACACCGCGCACGATGTCGGCAGCCCCAGCTTGCCGTGGACGCGCGCCGAGGTATGCGGCAGGCCGTAACCGTCGGGATTCTGCGTCACCACCACCAGGCAGTCGACCTCTTCCGGCCGCGCCGCGCCCTGCTCGAAAAGGCGGCGCACCGCCTTCACCGCCAGATCGGAGGTTTCTTCATCGGCGCGCTTGCGGCTGACCTTGAGCACGCCGATCTTGTCGCGCAGCAGGTCCTCGCCGGCGTCCAGCGCCGGGGCGCGCTCCAGGTTGTCGAGGTAGTCTTCGGGAATGTAGGCGGCCACGGCGGCGATGCCTAAAGTGGAGGCATTCGGGTTCATCGGAGGTTTTCCTGAACGGGGCGCCCCGGTCCGCCGGGATCTCCGGCCGGGCCTTGCGGGCGCTGGTACATGCGGGGCGACCCGGTTGGCCGTCCCGCGGGACTGACGGACATTACACCAAATCCCGCTGGGTTGGCATGTCCTTTGCGGCCGGGAAATCTTTGCATTCCCGCTGACGAATGCTAGTCTTCGAAGCAGATTCACCCGGTCACAACAAGACCACATCCGGGTTGAAGATCACAGACAGCCCGCCGGGCAAGGAGAAATATCCGATGCAAGCCCCCCGTTTTTCCGCCGTTGTCACCACTGTCCTGCTGTCCGCGTCGGTCATGCTGCCGGTAACCGCCGCCGCCAAGGAATCCCCCCTGGCGCGCGGGGCCTACCTGAACAGCATCATGGGCTGCGGCGACTGCCACATGCCGATGAAGATGGGCCCCAAAGGCCCGGAACCCGACCTGGCGCGCGGCCTGTCCGGCCACCCGCAGGACCTGGCCCTGCCGCCGCCCCCCGCCGCCGCCGGACCGTGGATCTGGGGCGGCTCGGGCAGCATGACCGCCTTTTACGGCCCCTGGGGCATCAGCTATTCCGCCAACCTGACCCCGGACAAGGAAACCGGCATCGGCAACTGGACTTACGAACAGTTCAGCAAGTCGATGCGCACCGGCAAGCACCTGGGCGTCGGCCGCCCGATCCTGCCGCCGATGCCCTGGCAGTCGGTCGGCCGACTCAGCGACCGCGACATGGCCGCCCTGTTCCGCTTCCTGATGGCGCAACCGCCGGTGAAGAATGCCGTCCCGGCCTTCCAGCCCGCGCCACCGCGCGGCTAAACCCCGCCGCCCGACAGCTTGCCATTGTGGTTCCCCGCGCAAGCTGTCACGCTGGCCGCTCACCCCTGACGGATGCCTGACATGACCCTTTCCCGCCTTTGGCCCGCGACGCTGTGCGCCGCCGCCCTGCTCGCCGCGACACCGGCCGTGGCCGCCGTCGACGGCCCGGCGCTCTACAAGGAGCACTGCGCCAAGTGCCACGCCGAAACCGGCCATGCCGACAACTGGCGCGGCTACCTGTATTTCGCCCGCAACTTCACCAGCCCGGACTGGCAGCGGAAAATGAGCGACGCGGATATCCTGGAAGAAATCAATGACGGCCCGCGCATCATGCCGTCGTACCGCGACGCGCTGAATGCCGAGCAGAAGGCGGCGCTGGTCCGGGTGATCCGGGGCTTTGGCGGGAAGTGAGCGGACTCCGTGCCGGGTAGGGCCGCTTCCCTGTTGAAATTGACCGGGACAGAACATACTCTTCCGGCATCCCTGCCCACTCCACGAGGTTCGGCATGAACCGCGACGCCATAGTCCGGACATTACAGGCCCGATTGCCGCATCTGCTGGCGGTCTATGCGTTTGGCAGCCGGGTGCAGGGTACGGCGCGCCCGGAAAGCGACCTTGACCTTGCCGTCCTGGTCGCGGGCCAAGCCGATGTGCTGGTCTTGTTCGATCTGGCGGGTGAGTTGTCCGACCTTGTGATGCGCCCTGTCGATCTGCTCGACCTGCGGGCGGCCTCCACCGTCATGCAGCACCAAATCATCACCACCGGCGAGCGCTGGTGGGCCAGGGATGCGCAGGCGGCCTTGTTTGAAACAGCCATCCTGAGTGAAAAGACCGCGCTGGACAGCGCGCGCGCCGGTCTGCTGGCCGACATCCAACAACGGGGAACGGTATATGGCCGATGATGTCCTGATCAACAAGGCCGCAACCATCGAGCGCTGCGTTGCGCGTGCGCGGGAAGAATATGCCAAGGATCCCGACTCTTTTGCCACGGATTTCACCCGGCAGGATGCCGCCATCCTGAACATCCAGCGCGCCTGCGAGGCGGCGCTGGACATGGGCCAGCACCTGATCCGTCGCGAAAGGCTGGGGGTGCCGCAAAGTGCTCGTGACGTGTTTGCGCTGCTGGCGACGGGTGGCTGGATTCAGGCTGCACTCGCCGATGCGCTGAAGCGCATGGTGGGTTTCCGCAATATCGCGGTACACGACTATCAGGCTCTGCAAATGCCGATTACGGTCAGCATCATCCGGAAGCATCTGGATGAGTTTCTGCAATACAGTCAGGCCCTGCTGTTGCGCGATGCGGGGACAGCCGGCCGCGACTGAATGATGGCGGCAGCTCACCGTGGCGGTTGAACCCTGCTTTTACCCTCAGTCGGGGAAGATGCCCGGTGTAACCGCTCAGGCCGGCACACCGGCTTCCTGCCGTAACATCGCCAGAAACGCCGGATCGGCATGGAGCTGCAACAGCGACCACACTGCGGCCGGCAAGCGGGAAGCCTCTTCCCGGCGTCCCAGCCGCGCCAGCGCCAGGCTGCGCTGACCCGCCAGCATCGCCTGCCAGGCTTCGGCCATCGGCAGGCGGCGCACCAGATCCGCCACCTGCGCCGCGCACAGCGCCAGCAGCACTTCCGCCTTCGCGGCCTCGCCGCTGTTCAGCGCGATCACTGCTTCCACCCATTGCCGGTAGGTGCCCGCCAGCCCGGTCAGCACCTTGGCATCCACACGCTCCAGCAGCTTGCGGGCCTCGCTAAGGCTGCCGAAACGCGCCTCGGCCATGGCCAGCTCGATCAGGCGCGAGGCATCCTTGGGCGCGGCTTCAAGACTAGTGCGCGCCGCCTCGCGGTAACGGTCGTAATCGCCAATGGCCAGATACAGGCCCGCCAGCCGTGACTCGAACAGGCCCCGCTCGCGGGGCAGTTCGCTTTGCCAGCGCATCAGGTATTGCAGATGGGGGTCCACGGCATCGCCCCGCCGGATGCGCACCTGCGCCTCGCGGAAATCGAGATCCATGATCAGCGCGCGCGACCGGCCTTGGCGGCGCAGACGTTCAATCAGTTGCAGCGACTCCGCCCAGCGGCCGTGCACCATGGCGGTCTGCAGTTGCCGGTAACGGTCGACGCTGATGAGGCTCCACAACAGCCGCAGCAGCGGGTGGCAGACATACAGCGCCAGCGGTATGGCGCTGAGCCAGTGCCCGTGCCAGGCCTGATAGATGGCCAGCACCAGCGCCGCCGACAAGGCATAGCGGGCGGGACGGACCATGTCCATCAGCGCGGCCCAATGACTTTGCCACTGGCCGCGGGCGTGCATCTGCCGCACCCGCGCCGCCGCCATGCGCTGCCGGTCTTCCGGGGACATCGCCCCCAGATCGTTGTGCATCGCGGCGGTGGTCTGGTCGGTCAGCAGGCGGATGTCGCGGTGTCCGCTCATCACCAGCCGGGCATGGGCGTCCTGGGCGGTGGCGGCATCCACCGCATCGGCGACGGGATTGCCGGCGGCATCGACGGCTTCGTAGAGGAAAAAGGGCATGGAGTTTCCGGCATGCTTGTGGCCGGCGGGCAACACCAACCGGTCCGACTCTGTTCGTTTCGTCAGTTATAGACGCGAACTCAAGTCAAAACCACCGTTCAACGCAAAAGCGTTTCCAGTGAAGGCGCGCGTAATGGCCCCCTGTATCGCCACGGCGGCTGGCGCGGTTATGCTAAGATGCCTACAAACATAGCCCATCTTCATCGCCGACAATTCATCAACACCACGGAACGCCAAATGTCCTCCGTATTCCTGACCCGCATCGTTCTGAAAAACTACAAAAGCATAGCTTCCTGCGATGTACAACTCGGGGCCCTGACCTATCTCGTCGGTGCGAACGGCTCAGGCAAGAGTAATTTTCTGGATGCACTCCATCTTGTAGGGGATGCCTTGCGCGGCTCGCTCGACAACGCGCTGAACGAGCGCGGCGGGCTGCCGGAAGTCAGGCGGCGGTCTAGCGGACATCCAACCCACTTCGGTATCCGCCTTGAATTCCGGTTACGTTCCGGCAGGAGCGGCCACTATGCCTTTAATGTCGGGGCCGTCAAAGGCGGAAGCTATGAGGTCCAGAATGAAGAATGTGTGATTGAAGGTATCGGAAAGGGGCCGTTTTACCGTATTGAACGCGGCGTATTGCGCGACAGCAGTGAAACCCCCTTCCCAGCGATTACCCCGGATAGGCTTGCATTGGTCAGTGTATCCGGCCTCCAGGCTTTCCGGCCGGTCTATGACGCTCTTACCGCCATGGGATTCTACAACCTCAGTCCCAAAATCATCCGTGAATTGCAAAAGCCTCAAGACGGCAAACTGCTCAAGCAGGCCGGTGAAAACATCACCAGTGTGATCGGTCATCTGGAACGTGTAGAAAGCCCTTTTCTTCCGATCATCAAGGAATATTTGCACAAGGTGGCACCCACGGTCAGTAGTGTCGAGCGCGTACAGATCGGCCCTATGGAAACACTGGAATTCCGCCAAGAGGTTGCCGGTGCACAGCACCCATGGCGCTTTCAGGCGCACAATATGTCCGACGGAACCTTGCGGGCCCTAGGTGTGCTGACCGCCCTTTTTCAAGGTAATCAAGATCATCAACCCTCGGTCATCGGCATTGAAGAGCCCGAAACCGCCCTGCACCCCGGGGCTGCCGCCGCGCTTCGCGAGGCTTTATCGCGAGCATCTGAACACACTCAGGTCATTGTCACCAGCCACAGCCCCGACCTTCTGGATGACCGCGCGCTGGAGCCGGAATCGCTGCTGGTCGTCGGCTCATTTGAGGGGGAAACCCGTATCGCGCCGGTAGATACCGCCTCGCGCGATGCAGTGAGAAACCATCTCTTTACCGCCGGTGAGCTGTTGCGCCTCAACCAGCTGGAACCGGACCGCGAAGCACTGGCCCAGTTGGAAAACAAGCAACCGGATTTATTTGGCGACACCAAGGCATGACACGGATAGTTTCGATTGTGGAGGGCGACGGCGAAGTGGATGCATTGCCAGTCCTTCTGCGGCGGTTGATGGCATGGCGGCCTCCCTTATCTTACGGGGAAGTCGCGCCGCCAATACGGGTCCAGAAGGATCGTTTCCTGAACAGGGAAACCGAGTTCCAGCGCTTCCTGCAATTGGCGGCTGGCAAATGCGGCAATGACGGCTGGCTGCTGATCCTGCTGGATGCGGATGACGATTGCCCAGCCAGCAAAGGTAAAGAGATTCTGGAAAGAGCGACCGGAGTCATTCCTCACCGCCGGATTGCGGTCGTGTTGGCCAACCGGGAGTTTGAAGCCTGGTATCTGGCCGCCGCCCGATCGCTGGACGGGATTCGCGGATTTGCGCTGGATCATCTGCCCGATGATTTTGATGCGGAAAGGCCGCGAGATGCCAAGGGATGGCTTGCCGGACGGATGGCTTCCGGCCGATATCGCGAGACGAGCGATCAGGCCGGATTTGCAGCGGTTTTTGATTTGGCGCAGGCGTTCGCGGGGAGCCGGTCCTTTCGAAAGTTGTGCAAGGAATGGGACATCCATATGGGTCATGAACCCGAGGCGGCCGCAACCGCCCCGGATTCATAATCACATATTCCGCCGATACTGCCCCCCCACCGCAAACAGCGCCTCCGTAATCTGCCCCAGCGAGCAGACCCGCACCGTCTCCACCAGCTCCTCGAAGATATTCCCGCCCTCGATCGCCACCTGCTGCAAGCGCGCCAGCGCCCCCGGCGCTTGCTCCGCATGGCGGCGCTGGAACTCCGCCAGCCGGTGCAGCTGCGACTGCTTCTCGTCATCTGTCGAGCGCGCCAGTTCCAGCGTCTGCGGCGTCGAATCGCCCTTCGGATTGCGGAAGGTGTTGACGCCGATGATCGGCAATTCCCCGGAATGCTTCAGGTGCTCGTAGTGCATCGATTCTTCCTGGATCTTGCCGCGCTGGTAGCCGGTCTCCATCGCGCCCAGCACGCCGCCGCGCTCGCTGATCGCCTCGAATTCCTTCAGCACCGCCTCTTCCACCAGATCGGTCAGTTCGTCGAGGATGAAGCTGCCCTGGTTCGGGTTCTCGTTCTTCGCCAGGCCCCACTCGCGGTTGATGATCAGCTGGATCGCCATCGCCCGGCGCACGCTTTCCTCGGTCGGCGTGGTGATCGCCTCGTCGTAGGCGTTGGTGTGCAGGCTGTTGCAGTTGTCGTAGATCGCGATCAGCGCCTGCAGCGTGGTGCGGATGTCGTTGAAGTCGATTTCCTGCGCGTGCAGCGAACGGCCGGAGGTCTGGATGTGGTACTTCAGCTTCTGGCTGCGCTCGTTGGCGCCGTACTTCTCGCGCATCGCCACCGCCCAGATGCGACGGGCGACGCGGCCCATCACCGTGTATTCCGGGTCCATGCCGTTACTGAAGAAGAAGGACAGGTTCGGCGCGAAATCGTCGATGGACATGCCGCGCGCCAGATAGGCTTCAACAAAGGTGAAGCCGTTGGCCAGCGTGAACGCCAGCTGCGAGATCGGGTTCGCCCCAGCCTCGGCGATGTGGTAGCCGGAGATCGACACCGAATAGAAGTTGCGTACCTTGTTGGCGGTGAAGAACTGCTGGATGTCGCCCATCACCTTCAGGCTGAATTCGGTGGAGAAGATGCAGGTGTTCTGGCCCTGGTCTTCCTTGAGGATGTCGGCCTGCACCGTGCCGCGCATGTTTTCCAGCGTCCACTTGCGGATGCGCGCGCGCTCCTCGGCGTCCGGCTGGCGGCCGTGCTGGGCGACGAACTTGTCGACGTTCTGGTCGATGGCGGTGTTGACGAAGAAGGCAAGGATGGTCGGCGCCGGACCGTTGATCGTCATCGACACCGAGGTGGCCGGATCGGTCAGGTCGAAGCCGGAATACAACACCTTCATATCATCCAGCGTGGCGATGGACACGCCGGAATTGCCGATCTTGCCGTAGATGTCCGGGCGCTCGGCCGGGTCGTTGCCATACAGCGTCACCGAGTCGAAGGCGGTGGACAGGCGCTTGGCGGGCATGCCCTCGGACACCTTCTTGAAACGGGCGTTGGTGCGGAAGGCATCGCCTTCCCCGGCGAACATGCGGGTGGGGTCCTCGCCTTCGCGCTTGAAGGGGAACACGCCCGCCGTGAACGGGAATTCGCCGGGCAGGTTCTCGCGCATCTGCCAGGCCAGCAGGTCGCCGTGGTCGCTGAAACGCGGCAGCGCCACCTTGGGAATGCGGGTGCCGCAAAGGCTGATATGGGTCAGCTTCGTGCGCAGTTCCTTGTCGCGGATCTTCACCACCAGTTCGTCACCGGCGTAGGTCTTCACCAGTTCCGGCCAGCGGTCGAGCAACTGGCGGGATTCGGCGGAAAGGTGATGGTCGGCCTTTTGCAGCAAGGGCTGCAATTCCGCCGTGGTGGGCGAGCCGTTGAGCAGGCCGATGACGGCGGACAGCTGCTGCCGTTGCCGCGCATACCCGGCTTGCGTATCCACATAGCGGTGATAGCCGCGCACGGTATCGGCGATCTCGGCCAGATAGCGCACCCGCGACGGCGGCACGATACTGCTTTGCTGGCTGGAACACCGCACCGCCACGCCGGGCAGGTTGCCGCTGCCAGCGGTGACCAGGCTCTTGCCCGCCAGCAGCGACTTCACGTGGTGGTACAGCGCGGTCACGCCGTCGTCATTGAAGCGGGCGGCGATGGTGCCGAACACCGGCATGGTGTCCGGCGACTGCATGAAGGCTTCGCGGTTGCGCTGCACCTGCTTGCTGACGTCGCGCAGGGCATCCTTGGCGCCCTTGCGGTCGAATTTGTTGATGGCGACGACATCGGCGAAGTCGAGCATGTCGATCTTTTCCAGCTGCGAAGCCGCGCCGAATTCCGGCGTCATCACGTACAGCGAGGTATCGACAAAGGGCACGATCGCCGCATCGCCCTGGCCGATGCCGGAGGTTTCGACGATGATCAGGTCGAAGCCCGCCACCTTGCAGGCGGCGATCACGTCCGGCAGCGCCTTGCTGATTTCGCTGCCCGCGTCGCGCGTCGCCAGCGAGCGCATGTAGATATGCGGGTGGTGGATGGCGTTCATGCGGATGCGGTCGCCCAGCAGCGCCCCGCCCGACTTGCGGCGCGACGGGTCGATGGAAATGACGGCGATCTTCAGCGCGTCATCGTAGTCGAGGCGGAAACGGCGCAGCAGTTCGTCGGTCAGGCTGGACTTGCCCGCGCCGCCGGTGCCAGTGATGCCCAGCACGGGAATGGCTTTCTGCGCGGCCTGTTCCACCAGCTGGTCGCGCCAGGGCAGCGTGCCCGCTTCCAGCGCCGTGATCAGCCGCGCCAGCGTGCGGTGACGGGTAAAGACATCGTCGGCGAACAGGCCGGAGGCATCGGCGGGATACGCGTGCGCCAGGTCCACATCGCTGTTCTGCACGCAGACGTTGATCATGCCTTGCAGGCCCAGCGTTGCACCGTCTTCCGGCGAGAAGATGCGGTTGACGCCGTAGTCCATCAACTCCTTGATCTCGCTGGGGACGATCACGCCGCCGCCGCCGCCGAAGACCTGCACATGGCCGATGCCGCGTTCCTTCAGCAGGTCGATCATGTACTTGAAGAATTCATTGTGGCCTCCCTGATAGGAACTGAGCGCAATGCCGTGCGCGTCTTCCTGCAGGGCGCAGGTGACGATTTCGTCCACCGAACGGTTATGCCCCAGGTGCACCACCTCGCAGCCGGTCGCCTGGATCATGCGGCGCATGATGTTGATGGCGGCGTCGTGGCCGTCGAACAGGCTGGCGGCGGTCACGAAACGGACCTTGTGGTTGGGGGTGTAGACAGCGTTCTTGGCGGGGGCGTTCGTCATGGGATGCGTCTCT
>DASUIL010000216.1:0-6344 GCA_036273075.1 Fluviicoccus sp.
TATCTGGATGCTGGTAGCGGCGAGCCGTTGTTGCTGCTGTCCGCCAATCCCGGCGACAGCCGGGATTTTGCGGCGGTTTTGCCCGAGCTGGCTCGTCATTTCCGGGTGATTGCTCCTGATTGGCCCGGCTATGGCCGCTCGACACCGGCCGTGGCGGCGGAAGCAATCAGCACCGGGTATTTCGCCACGGTGCTGCGGCAGTTGGTGGAGGCGCTGGGCCTGCCTCCCGTGCGGATTATCGGTAATTCGGTGGGCGGCAATGCGGCGGTGCGACTCGCTGCGGAGTGCCCGGAACGGGTGAAGGCGCTGGTGCTGGTCGCGCCGGGCGGCTTTACGGACCACAACCTGTTCACGCGGGCTTTCTGCCGCTGGCAGGGCAGCAGCCTGGCGTTGCCGCCCAAAGTGTTTGCCGGTCTTTACCTGCGGCGGCGCACGGCGGTTGTTCGGGACATGCTGGAGCGTGCGGCGACTGAACAGGCCTCGCCATTGGCGCTGGCGGTGAATCACGCCGTGTGGCGCAGCTTTGGTCGCGCGGAAAATGATGCCCGGGCGATAGCCGGTCGCATCACGGCGCCGGTGGTGCTGGTGTTCGGCCGCTACGATCCGGTGATTTCGCCGTGGACCGACGGCCGTTCGGCGCGTCGTTGCCTGCCGGAAGCCGGGTGGCGAGTGCTGCCCTGCGGTCACGCCGCCTTTGCAGAGATGCCGGAGGCCTTCCTGGAAACTGTCAGCGGCTTCCTGATGGATCCGGCTCTCCGCGCCCCCGCAAACGGCTTAGGTGCACAGAGCTGATGCCGATATAGGAAGCGATGTCGCGCTGGGTAAACAGCGTTTCCAGGTCCGGCCAGCGCAACTGGGTGTGCTGGTAACGGGCGGCGGCGTCCAGCGCCAGCAGTTCGTATTCCCGCTCCACTTTCCGCAGATACAGTTCTTCGGCCATGCGCCGCGCAAACCGTGCCCAGGCGGGGTTGCTTTCGGTCAGCTGCCGGTAGACCGACCAGTCCGCGCTGATCAGGGTGGTCTGGGCCTCAGCCGTGACCCAGGTCCGTGATGGCGAGGCGTCCAGCAGGTCTGACATTGATCCGGCAAAATCACCCGGCAGGTTGAAGGAACGGGTGCGTTCGTGACCGTCCGGCAGCACGTAATATTCCCGTAATGCGCCGCTGACTACGAACGAGACTTGCTTCGCCGTCTCACCCGCCCGCAGCACATGACTGCCGCGCGGCCAGTAGCTGCGGTGCAGGGGCGTCAGCAGCGCCAGGTCTTCAGCGGCAAGCGGGGAGATGCGGTTGAGGGCGCGGGCCAGCCGGGCTTCCGGGGAGTCGGTTTCGTCGTGATCCGGTGTCGTCATCGCCGTGTTTTCCCGGTCTTTTTTGATAGACTCATTTAAGCCACGGTTTGTCCGCTCCTGTCAACGCAGCCCGCTGACGCCGGGTCCATACATCACAAGAATACGAGGCCGCCCTTGACGCCCTGGATTGTCGCGCTGCTCGCCATGCTTTATGTCGCCGGTCTGTTCGGGATTGCCCGGCTGGCGGAGCGTCCTTCGGCGGAAGCCTTCCTGCAACGTCATGGCGGACTCATCTATAGCCTGACGCTGGCTGTCTATTGCACTTCCTGGACCTATTACGGCGCAGTCGGCACGGCGGTATCTTCCGGCTGGCAATATGTGCCGATCTACCTGGGGCCGCTATTGGTGCTGCTGTTCGGTCAGGCGCTGCTGACCCGCATCGCCCGCATTACCCGCCAGCAGAACGCGGCTTCGCTGGCGGACTTCATCAGCACCCGCTACGGCAAGCGTCAGGGCGTGGCTGTTGGCGTGACGCTGGTTTGCCTGATCGTGGTGGTTCCTTATATCGCGTTGCAACTGAAGGCGGTGGCGCAGTCCTACCGGGTGCTGCTGGGCGAGCGGGCCGACCCCGATATCTGGTGGCAGAACAGCGCCCTGATGAGCGCGCTGGCGATGACGGTCTTCGCCATGCTCTTCGCCACCCGGCCGCAGCACCTGACCGGCCGCAATCGCGGCATCATGGCGGCCATTGCCTTCGAGTCGCTGGTGAAACTGGTGGCGCTGGTCACACTGGCCATCGGCGCCGGTTTCCTGCTGCAACGGCCAGATCAATGGCTGGCCGACTTTGCCGCCCATGCCGCGCGCGAGCCGTTTGACGGCCTGTCCTTCTTCACCAAAACCGTACTGGCAATGGGCGCGGTGTTTCTCCTGCCACGCCAGTTTCATGTCGCTTTTGTCGAAAATACCGATCCGGGCCACCTGCGTCAGGCGCGCGGCTGGTTTGGCGGTTATCTGCTGCTGGTAACGCTGGTGGTGATGCCGATTGCCCTGGCCGGGATGCAGCTGTATCCGCACCTGACCGGGCAGGCCGACCGCTTTGTGCTGCTGCTGCCTTCGGGTCAGGGCTGGGGCGTGGTCAGCGCGTTGGTGTTCATCGGCGGCTTCTCGGCGGCTACGTCCATGATCATCATCGCCACGCTGGCCCTGAGCGCCATGATCAGCAGCAGCGTGGTGATGCCCGCCTTGCTGGACCGCTTCCGCGAACAGGGGGCCAACCGCGATTTCGGGCCGGTGATCCTGCGTGTGCGGCGGTTGATGATCGCCACGGTGATGGCGCTGTCCTACGCCTGGTATGCCGGTTTTGCTCGTGATCATGAACTGGCCGAGACCGGACTGCTGGCCTTCTCGCTGATCATCCAGCTGCTGCCGGCCGTGGTGGGCGGCTTGTACTGGCGGCGCGGCCATGCCTATGGCGTTTATGCCGGGTTACTGATCGGGACGGTGCTGTGGTGCTTGCTGTTGATGATGCCTTCGCTGATGAGCGCCGTGGCCAACGCCGCCGGGCTGCCGCGCGCCGATGACGCCGGGCCGCTTGATGCGCTGAGCCGGGGAGTGTTCTGGTCGCTGGGGCTGAATACGCTGGCCTATGTCGGCGTTTCGCTGCTGTCACGTCCGGATCTGCGAGACCGCTTGCAGGCCTCGGCCTTTATCCGCCCGCAACGCGGTGATGCAGACGACGCGGCACCATCACCCCGGCCCACACGCCGCGCGCGCATGACCACCGACGACCTGATGACCCTGCTGGAGCGCTTTGTCGGCAACGCCCGCGCTCGCGAGACCCTGCATCCCTTCCGGCCCGGCGACGCCGCCGCCCCCTCGCTGGCGTTGATCCGGCAGGTCGAGCGCGAACTGGCCGGAGTGATCGGCGCGGCCGGAGCTGCTGCGATGGTGGAAGCCGCGCTGGACGGCCGCCAGCTGGATTTCGAGGATGTGGTCACGCTGTTTGATGACACCCGTGAGGTCATCCAGTTTTCCCGCCATATCCTGTTCGCGACGCTGGAGCATCTGGGGCAGGGTGTCAGCGTGGTTGACAAGGATTTGCAGCTGGTGGCCTGGAACCAGGCTTATCTCGACCTGTTCAATTATCCCGCCAGCATGGTGAAAGTAGGCAGGCCGATTGCCGATATTGTCCGTTTCAATGCCGAGCGCGGCTTGTGCGGCCCCGGTTCGCCGGACGAGCATGTGGAAAAGCGCCTGCAGCATTTGCGGCGCGGCACACCGCATGTGTTCCGCCGCGTGCGTCCCGACGGCACGGTGATCGAGATGCAGGGCAACCCTATTCCCGGCGGCGGATTTGTCACCCGTTTCACCGACATCACCGAGCAGGTGCGGCAAATGGAAGCGCTGGCCGAAGCCAAGGAAGACCTGGAACTGCGCGTGCAGCAACGAACCCGTGAGATCAGCGATATCAACGCCGAGTTGCGCGCCGAAGTCGACCTGCGCCGCGTCACCGAGCAGCAACTGCGCCAGGCCAAGGGCGAAGCCGAAGCCGCCAATGCCGCCAAGAACCGGTTCCTGGCGCTGGCCAGCCACGACATCCTGCAGCCGCTGAACGCCGCGCGGCTGTTCGCGGCGGCGCTGGAACAGGGTGATCCCGCCCGCCGTCCGGCCATTCTCGGGCAACTGGACAATTCGCTGAAAGCCACCGAGGAACTGATTTCCACCCTGCTGGAAATCGCCCGGCTGGACGAAGGCAAGGTGGAGCCGGACAACCGTCCGGTGGCGCTGCAACCCCTGTTGCAACAGCTTGACGACGAATTCTCGCTGCTGGCTGAGCGTCAGGGACTGAAGCTGAAAGTGCGCGCCGCACCTTGGACAGTGAACAGCAATCCGACCTATCTGCGCCGCATCCTGCAAAACCTGATTTCCAATGCCATCAAGTACACCACCCACGGCAAGGTGCTGGTGGGTTGCCGCCGACGCGGCCGGTCGGTGGTGCTGGAGGTCTGGGACACCGGCCCCGGCATTCCCCCGGCGGATCTGGAACGCATCTTTGAGGACTTCTATCGTGTCGACGCCACGGCGCGCGGCAGGCAGGGCATCGGTTTGGGCCTGGGGGTTGTGCAGCGCATGGCCAACAGCCTGGGGCACCAACTCGCGGTCGCCTCGACGCCGGGCAAGGGGTCAGTGTTCCGCCTGAGTGTTCCCCTGGCGGATGCGGTGGCTTCCGTAGCTTCCGTGGCTCCAACGATCGCCGGACATTCGCTGCTGTCCGGGCTTTCGGTCTTTTGCGTGGATGACGACCGCCAGAATCTTGAGGCCCTGAAGGCCTTGTTTGAGCAATGGGGCGTGGGACAGGTGGAATGCCTGCCGGATGCCGAGGCGGCTGTGGAGCGGGCGAACACGCTGGTTGCCGCGCCTGATCTGCTGTTGCTGGATTACCAGTTGGGGGCGGGTCTGGATGGCTTGAGTCTGGCGAAGGCGCTGCGCGCGCGCTGGCCGCAGGTGGCGGTGTTGCTGGTATCGGCGGCGCCCGACCCGGACTTGCCGCAGCGGGCCAAGGCGGAAGGGGTGCTGTTCCTGGCAAAGCCTGTCAGGGCGGGGGCGTTGAAAGCGGTGTTGAATTCGGTGAGGGTGGGGAAGGGATCATGAAGAAACGTTTCTGCTGGGTATGGGTCGTGCTGCTGCTGACAGGCTGTGCCTCCTTGCCCGGTAAAAAAACGGTGATGGTTGATGCGCGGCAAACGGAACAGGTGCTTTCCCGCGTGGAAGGAACAACGCCGGTGATTCTGGAGAGCGGGCTGGGCGCTACGCTGGACTGGTGGGCGAAGGTGTATCCGGCGCTGGCTGCGGAAACCTCGGTATTCGCCTACAACCGGCCGGGTTACGGCCACAGTTCTCCCCCGGTCACGCCCCGCGACGGAGAGCATGTGGTGGATGAGTTGCGGACGCTGCTGCGGAGTCAGGGCTTGCAGCCGCCGTATGTGCTGGTGGGGCATTCACTGGGCGGCCTGTACCTGCAATGGTATGCGCGCCGTTATCCCGACGAGGTCAAGGCCTTGGTGCTGGTTGATTCCACGCATCCCCTGCAGATGCAGGGCGAGGGATCGCCGGAGCATTGGCCGTGGTGGGTGGGGCTGGCTATGCGCGGCCTGACTTCGGCGACCGGCAAGGCGGAGCTGGAGGGCATAAATCGGACCGGGGCGGAGGTGCTGGCGCTGCCTCCGTTTCCCGGTGAGCGGGTCATTATCCTGAGCGCGCAAAAGCCGATGAGCGGAACTTCGGCGCTGGCGCGGGACGCCAATGCGAAGCGCGTGGACCTGCTGCGTTTGTATCCGGGAGCCAGGCAGGTGTGGGTAGACACCGGACACGGGATTCCGCTGGAGAAGCCGGAGGCGGTCATCCAGGCCGTGCGGGAAGCGATCGGCAAGGAAACAGCTGAAACCGGGACAGAGCGAGATTAGCCAACCCGAATGGCGGTATCAATCGCGGAATCCTTCCCTCCTGCAAGGCAGGGGGGACGTCACGCAGTGACCGGGGGGTTGCGGAAAGTGGCCCGAACAATGTTTCCGTAGTAGGCACCATGTTCAGCATACCGTTGTTACCCCCAGCCCTTCGGGCAGCCCCCCTGTTCCACAGGAGGGCGGAAAACAACAAGGTGGGAAAGCGTTTCAACAGCCTGCTCTTTAGCACGCCTTCCGAATCACGCAGTCGATGGCATGATCATTCACCAGCCCCATTGCCTGCATGAAGGCATACACCGTGGTCGGCCCCACGAACTTCCAGCCGCGTTTCTTCAGCGCCTTCGACAGGGCTTCGGATTCTGGACAGGTGGGCCGCACCACCGGAGCCGAGCCGTCGTCCGCCGGTTTGAAGCGCTGCACAAACGCTGACAGCGAACCTTCCTGCTCCACCAGTTCAATCATCCTTTGCGCATTGTTGATCACTGCCTCGATCTTGCCGCGATGCCGCACGATGCCGGCGTCCTGCAGCAGGCGTTGCACATCGCTCTCGGTGTAGGTGGCCACCCGCCGGTAGTCGAAGCCGTCAAAGG
>DASUIL010000217.1:0-5087 GCA_036273075.1 Fluviicoccus sp.
CCGGTCTGTTCTAAGGCCGGATCGTTGTGCTGAAACGCCGCCTCCGGGCGGCGTTTCCATTTCAGCAACACGCTTTCACCCGATCGGCCGCTACCCGCACTGACGGCGCAGGCCTACGATGAACTCCATAGACCGGCAACATCGCCGGAATCACGGAGTCATCATCATGAGCATTTCTGTCGCCATCGCCTACCACAGCGGTTACGGTCACACCAAGAAGCAAGCGGAAGCGGTCGCGGAAGGAGCACGCAGCGCCGGGGCCACGGTCAGCCTGATCCCCGTTCAGGACATCAGCGCCGACGACTGGGCCACCCTGGACGCCGCCGACGCCATCGTCTTCGGCGCGCCCACCTACATGGGCAACGTGTCCGGCCAGTTCAAGGTCTTCGCCGACGCCACTTCCAAGCCCTGGTTCCAGCAGAAGTGGAAGGACAAGATCGCCGCCGGCTTCACCAATTCCGCCTCCATCAACGGCGACAAGTACGCGTCCATCCAGTACCTGTGGACGCTGGCGATGCAGCACGGCATGGTCTGGGTAGGCACCGGCCTGCTGCCCTCCAACAGCAAGTCCGCCACCCGCAACGACATCAACTGGCTGGCCGGCTCCGGCGGGGCGCTGGCGCAATCGCCGTCCGACGCTTCGCCGGAAGAAGGCCCGTTGCCGGGCGATCTGGAAACCGCCCGTCTCTTCGGCGCCCGTATCGCCACGGTCACCGCACAATTCGTCAAAGGCGGCCGTTAACGGCTCCCTCTCCACTTGTGGGAGAGGGATGGGGAGAGGGGTACGGCATCCATCCCAGAGACGCCTCCTCTCCCTTTGATGCACCATCCGCACTATAATTTCCGTGAATCCTTGAATCCCCCCGTCATGCCCCGATCTTGTGGGGCATACCTTCTATATTGCGAGATCCGCCATGTCCACGCCCGAACCGCATCTGGTCCATAATATCGACGTGTGGGAACTGCCCTGCCACCATACCTTCAAGGTCATGGGGGAAATGCAGTACCCGCTGGCGCAAGTGGCGGCGGAAATTGCCGGCCGGCTCTGCAACGGCTTCGACCCGTCCACCATCACCATGCGTCCGTCCAGCGGCGGCAAGTACCTGTCGGTGACCATCGAGGTGTATCTGGAAACGCGCGAACAGATCAACGCCCTCTACGCCGCCTTCAACGCCGCGCCCGAAATCAAGCTGGTGTATTGAGCGATGCTGACCGTCCGGCATGTCAGCGGCGACTTCCAGACTGTCTGGCAGGCCATGCGCGACTTCACCGACCAACGCACGCCGGAAACCCCGGACGAACTCTGGTTCGTGCAGCATCCGCCGGTGTTCACGCTGGGTCAGGCGGGCAAGCCGGAGCACATCCTTGCCGCCGGTGACATTCCGGTGGTGAAAACCGATCGCGGCGGTCAGGTGACGTACCACGGCCCCGGCCAAATGGTCGGCTATTGTCTGTTCGACCTGCGGCGCACCGGCACCGGCGTCCGCGCGCTGGTTGAGTTTATTGAAGACTGCCTGGTCGAAGTCCTGCAACAACACGGCATCGCCGCCCACGCCGACCGTGACGCCCATGGCGTTTATGTGGGTGAGCGCAAGATCGCTTCGCTCGGCCTTCGTATCCGCAAGGGCTGTTCTTATCACGGCTTCGCCCTGAACGTGGACATGGACCCGGAACCGTTTACCCGCATAAATCCCTGCGGATACACAGGCTTGCAGATGACCACCGTGCAGCTCGAAGCCGCTGTCATGCCCCCTTGGCAAACCCTGGCGGACGACATCCGCAAGACGCTGGAAAAAACCTTCTAAAACAGTATGTTATTAACAATTAATTTGTCTTTCCCCTTGCTTTTATAGGCCTATTATTTGTATGGTTAAAGTGAAGATTCACTCCATCACAAGGTAGCCCACATGATCATCGAAGTTTCCGGCGACATCCTCCTCACCAGCGCCCAGGTCATTGCCCACGGCATCGCGCCCAATGACGATTTCGCCGTCGGCCTGGCCCACTCCCTGCGCGAGAACTGGCCCAGCCTGTACAAGGATTTCCGCCATTATTGCCAGACCCAGCACCCGAAGGCGGGTACGCTGTGGTCGTGGATGGGTTCGGACGGGAAGGTGGTGGTCAACCTGCTGACGCAGGAGGCCGCCTACAATCATGGCCAGAAACCCGGCCGCGCCACCACCGCGCATGTCAATCACGCGCTCAAGGAACTGCACAAACTAATTGAAAGCGAGCAGTTCAGCAGCGTTGCACTGCCCCGCCTGTCCACCGGCGTCGGCGGTCTGGAGTGGGACGAAGTCTACCCGCTCATCCAGCAACATCTGGGCGGCCTGTCCATCCCGGTCTACGTCTACACCACCTACCACAAGGGGCAAAAGGCCAACGAAGCCTGATACCCCCTCCGGTAAGACAGCCCCTCCTTTAGGCGGGGCTGTTTTCTTTTTGTATCAACACTTTTACTCATTTGTTAAAGCTTTACTTCAACTTCATCCTTTTCTTGATGCCTTCAATCCCCAATTGCTTGACGGTGTTCACATTTGAAGCTATAGCTGAGCTGTAAGGGAGCTATTCATCCCAACTGCACACTTGTCCAGGGTGGCGCCCGGCGCCGGACGCGTGCGAAAAACAATGAGGCAAAAATGAAAAAACTCCTCCTGGGAATGCTGCTGATTGCCAGCCTTCCAACCACGGCGCTGGCCGCGCGCGACGATCTTGATGAAATCCGGGACTCCGGCGTCAACAAGAACGAATGGCGTCTGTCCAAGCATGACAAGATGCGCGGCATCAAGGTCTACGTCAAAAACGAAGAGGGCAAGAATATCCGTTCGTTCCGGGTCGAAGCCGAATTCGACTCGCCCATCGAAGACCTGGCGCGCGTCCAGGCCGATGTCGACAACTACATCAAATGGTACTTCGCGGTACTGGATGTGAAACTGCTGAAGAAGGTATCCGACAAGGAGTTCATCTTCTACATGGTGCATGACGCCCCGATCGGCACCCCCGACCGTGACGTGATCATGCGCGCCGTGATCGAGCCGATGAACTCTCGCCGTCCCTACGTGCTGATCCGCATGTCCGCCCTGCCGGACTACCTGCCGGCCAAGCCGCCGTATGTGCGCATGGAGGCCGAGAACTACACGGTGAAGTGGACGCCGCTGGGTCCGAACAAGACCAAGCTGGAAGCGGAAGGCTTCATCGATCCGGGCGGAGTCGCACCGGCCTGGGCGGTCAACTTCGTGCAGGGCAAGGGACCTTACGCCAACATGATGGGCATGTCCCGCATGCTCGACCTGCCGAAGTACAAGGACAAGGACCAGAAGGAACCCAACCCCTTCAAGTTCTTCGAGTAAATCGTCCCGCCATGAAAAAGGCCCGGTTTCCCGGGCCTTTTTCATGGGCGTCCGATGGTCAGAACAGCCGGTTCAAGCCATTCAGCGCCGCCACCCGGTAGGCTTCCGCCATGGTCGGGTAATTGAAGGTGGTGTTGACGAAATACTTCAGCGTATTGCCCCCGCCCTTCTGCTGCATGATCGCCTGGCCGATGTGCACGATTTCCGCCGCGTTGTTGCCGAAGCAATGGATGCCGAGGATTTCCAGCGTGTCGCGATTGAAGAGGATTTTCAGCATGCCCACCGTTTCACCGGTAATCTGCGCGCGCGCCAGATGCCGGAAAAAGGCCTGCCCGACTTCGTAGGGCACCTTTTCCTCGGTCAGCTGTTTCTCGGTCTTGCCGATCGAGGAAATTTCGGGAATGGTGTAAATGCCGGTCGGCACGTCATCGACATGTTCCATGTCGCCGGTGCCGGTCATGTGCGCCGCCGCGCAACGGCCCTGATCATAGGCCGCCGAGGCCAGCGAGGGATAACCGATGACATCGCCCACGGCAAAAATGTGCGGCACCGAGGTACGGTACTGGCGGTCAATGGCGATCTGACCGCGGCTGTTGGCGGTCAGGCCGATATTCTCCAGCCCCAGCGTGTCGGTGTTGCCGGTGCGGCCGTTGCACCAGAGAATGGCGTCGGCCTTGATCTTCTTGCCCGACTTCAGGTGCATCACCACGCAGTCATCGAAGGTTTCCAGCATTTCGTACTGTTCCTGATGGCGGATCAGCACGCCCAGCTCGCGCAGGTAGTACGACAGGGCATCGGCGATTTCATCATCCAGATACGACAGCAACTGGTTCTGGGTATTGATCAGGTCGACCTTGTAGCCCAGCCCGACGAAGATGGAGGCATATTCGCAGCCGATCACCCCCGCGCCGTAGATGATCAGCTTGTGGACCGGATAATCCAGCGACAGTATCTTGTCACTGTCGAACACGCGGGGATGCTTGAAATCAATGTCCTCCGGCTGGTACGGACGACTGCCGGTGGCGATCACCGCCTGGTCGAAGGTCACCAGCTCCTTGCCGCCTTCCAGCGTCTTGATGCGCAGGGTATGCGGATCGACAAAGGTGGCCTGGCCGTGATGGAGGTCGACGCGGTTGCGGTCATAGAAACGCGTGTGGACGCTGACCTGTTCCTGGATGATGTTCTTCGCCCGCGCCAGCACTTGCGACACCGGCACGTTGCGCAATTCGCCGACGCGCTGGAACAGGGGGTCGCGCTGGTAACGCATGATGTTGAAAACGGTCTGCCGCAGCGCCTTGGAGGGAATGGTGCCGACGTGGGTGCAATTGCCGCCCACTTCCTGGCGGGCATCCACCACCGCCACTTTCCGTCCTTCCTTGGTCAGCTTCATGGCCGCGCCTTCCCCGGCGGGTCCGGCTCCGATGACGACAACATCATAATGGCTTTGCATCGATACTTTCCTTCAGGCTGCGCGTGGGGGGAAGTTTAACAGTCTTGGCGGGCCGCGTGGCTATTCGCCAAAGGTATGGTATGACTGCAAGAGTGACGCCACGCGCCGTCCACCCCCTGTCAACCGAGCAGGAATTGGGGTAGAAGATCATTATTGGACGATCGTACTACTTAAACATTTGGCATCCGGAGGGGGAACAACATGGGATTTCACGGACATCTGGCCGTTATTACCGGCGGAGCCAGCGGTCTCGGCCGCTTGGCCGCGCGCCGTCTGGCCGCGCAGGG
>DASUIL010000218.1:0-2054 GCA_036273075.1 Fluviicoccus sp.
AAAGCTGGAGGCGCGGCTGCACGCGCTGAACGCGAAGCAGGCCGAGCTGATCGGGCTGCTGAACGGCAGCGAAATCTACGAACCGAAGCAGGCCTCGAAGCTGAAGCAGGCGCTGGCCGAGAAGAGCAAGGTGGACGAGGAAACGCATCAGGTGGAGGCGGAGTATTTGACGTCGCTGGAGCAGCTGGAAAGCCTCTGACGCCGCTGATCCCGTAGGGGCGCACTGCGTGCGCCCTCGTGAAAGTACACCTCGTTTTTCCCGGAAATAACAGCCTGTTCGGCGAAAAAGGGCGCGCGCAGTGCGCCCCTACGACACCCGCCCCCGCCCGGCCAGCCGCTCGCGGTAAAACCCGATGTCATGGTTCGGCCACAACTCCGCCCCGGCCTCCTTCGCCAATCCCTTCAGCTTGCGGATCGACGCCAGCGCCAGATCCTCCCGCTCCTGCCAGCACAGCCCCGGCGCTACTTCCGCCTCCAGGTTTTCCCGCAGATCGGCGGCATCGCCGCAAAGGATCACCGGCCCGCTGTCCGGCAGCTCCACCACCAGCGACATGTGCCCGGCGGTATGCCCCGGCGTCGCCACGGCGCGCACGCCGGGAACGAGATCGTATTCGCCGGTCTGGACGCGCCAGGCGTAGTGTTCCGGAAATTCATCCGCAAAGTACGCCCCGTCCGCCTGTGCCCGCGCGGCGGCCAGTTCGTCGGCGTGGACGTGCAGCTCACAGCCTTCCACCTCGCATAAACCGCCTGCGTGGTCGAAATGCAGGTGGCCGAGGAACACCACGTCGATGTCGCGCGGGGTCAGCCCCAGCCGGGCGAGATGCGCGCCGAGGCGCTGGTCCTCGCGCATGTCGGGCGGTCCGAAGGGGAATTCGGCCGGGTTGTAGTAGCGGTCGCGCAGCAGCGGGTCGGCCAGCTTGCGGTAGTCGCAGCCGACGTCGTAGAGGATGCGGCCGTTGCGCGTTTCCACCAGCCAGGCCAGCACCGGCGCCTCGATGATCTCGCCCTGCCCGCGGTGACGGGTGGAAAGCGACTTGTCGTAGCGATGGGTGGCGGTCAATAAGGGACGAATCCCCAGAATTTGCGACATATTCCCCCCGTAGGGGCGCACGGCGTGCGCCCTCGCTGACGAACACAACGTTTACCTGAAAATAACAGCCTGTTCGGCGAAGAAGGGCGCACGCCGTGCGCCCCTACGACAGGATCAGGTCGCCAGCGCCACGATATCCTGCCCTGCCTGCGCCTGCCCGCCTTCCTTGCAGCCGATCCAGTGCACCGTGCCCGCCACGGGCGCGACCACCGGGAATTCCATCTTCATCGACTCCAGCACCACCAGCGTGTCACCCGCCTTCACGACCTCGCCCTCCTTCACCATCACCTTCCACACCGAGCCCGCCACCGGCGAGGCCACCAGCCGCGCGCCTTCCGGCAGGTCCAGCTCGCTGTCCGGCCCGGCCTCAGCGATCACCGCATCGCTCAGGTATTCGGCCTGCCCGGCGGCCTTCCAGCGTTCACGTTCGGCCTCGAAGGACGCCTGCTGGGTGGTCTTGAAGGCCTCGATCTCGGCGGCATGCCTGGCCAGATAGGCGCGGTAATCCTTGAGGCGGAAGGTCTGTTCCTCCACCTTCAACTGGAAGCGTCCGGCCGGGAAATCCTGCCGCAGTTGCAGCAGCTCGGCCTCGCTGACCGGGTAGAAGCGGATCTGGTCGAAGAAGCGCAGCAGCCACGGCGTACCGGCCTTGAAATCCTCGGTGACGCGATAGCGGTTCCACATCTGCACCGTGCGGCCGACGAACTGGTAACCGCCCGGCCCTTCCATGCCGTAGACACACATGTACGCCCCACCGATGCCGACGGCGTTTTCCGGGGTCCAGGTGCGCGCCGGGTTGTACTTGGTGGTGACCAGCCGGTGGCGCGGATCGACCGGCGTCGCCACCGGCGCGCCGAGGTAGACATCGCCCAGCCCCAGCACCAGATAGCTGGCGTCGAAAACGATCTTCTTCACCGCCTCGATGCTGTCCAGGCCGTTGATGCGGCGGATGAATTCGATGTTG
>DASUIL010000219.1:0-3860 GCA_036273075.1 Fluviicoccus sp.
GATTTCCTGCCGCACGAATCCTTCGTGATGGGCGCGGGCGAGACGGTGGAAATCGACTTCCCGGAAGCGCGGCTGGACGCGCCGACCAGCTGCCTGACGCTGGGTATCAGCCGCGAGCGCCTGCGCCAGGTCTGTGACCAGCTCAACCGCGACGAGCCGCTACCTGTTGCGCTCGGCGAGCGCGATAGCCAGCGCGAGCGCATGTTCCACATCTGGCATACCGAGGCGACGCAACGGCTGCTGGTGCGCATCGTCGACAGCTTCCTCAGCCAGGACGACGACCGCGATCTGGTGCTGAACCTGGGCGTCACCGAACTGCTGTCGCGCATGCTGCGGCAGCAGGGGCGGCAGTTCCTGCTGGCCTGCGCTTCCACCGACCCCACCCGCCATGCGCTCACCGCCGTGCTGCGCCATATCGACGACCACCTTGACCAGCCGCTGGAAGTGGACCAGCTGTGCCGGATCGCCTGCATGTCGCGCAGCAAGTTCTACGAGCAGTTCCGCGCGGCGGTGGGTTGCGGGGCGATGGAATACATCCAGCAGCGGCGGCTGGAACGGGCGCGGGAATGGCTGGCGGCCGGACGCGGCGTCACCGAGGTGTGCTACGCGGTGGGCTACGTCAATCCCAGCCACTTCACGCGGCGCTTCCACCAGCAGTACGGCATGTCGCCGAAAGCCTACGGACAGGGACGGCGCTAGGTCCGTCCGTTTTCAGGAGTCCTGTCATGACCGCCTATTACGGCTTCCTCCCCGCCGAACCGGTGCGGACCGAAATCCTGGACCTGCTGGCCCGGCTGGCGCAACCGTCGCCGACGCCGCTTTACCCGCAATCCAACCGGCTGGCCGCGATGCTCACCGACGATGTCATCGACCACCTGCTGCTGAACCTGGTCAAGGCGATGCAGGCGGCGGGCGGTCAGGGCCACGGCCTGGTGCTGCTGCTGGGCGGCTTCATCAAGACCACCATGCACGGCCTGCTGAAGGTGATGCTGGGCAGTCCCGGCAACGCCGAGGTGGACCGCCGCACCGACTTCATCCGCGCCGTCTTCCTGAACCTGCCGCAACTCCCGCCCCGCATCGGCTTCGTCATGCCGGACGATCTTCATCGCCGCTTTCTGGCCGCCTTTGACGAAATCGATGCCGGACGCGGCAAGGCGCAGGCGGCGGTGCTGGTGCAGGCCTTCGCCGAATTCACCGACCTGGCGCTGATCCATTTCTTCGACGGTTTTGTCGACCGGCTGAACCTGGGTTTCCTGCTGAAGAAGGGGGCGGCGGTGGCGCGCGGCCAGATGAAGGCGCAAAGCACGGCTACCTTCGGCAAGATGATCCCGGCGCTGAGCGACGCCGAGTTGCAGGCGCTGGCGGATTATTTGCGGCAGCGGATGCTGACGGCCTGAAAATTGCTTCACATAACCCTTGGCGTTCCCGCGCCGGTCATTGCCGGCGCTCCACCCCAGGGTCCGATTTCATGGCGCATTCCCCCTCGTTACTGGCGAAACACTTCCTCCCGGCACCGGACGCCTCGCTTCCTCCCGCCCTGGCCGCGTTGCTGAAGCAGGCCCAGAGCGCTGATGCCGTGGAGCAGGCCGCCGGATTCGGCCGCTGGTGGCTGGACGCGCGCAGCGGCCAGCTGCTGCTGTCGACCGGCGCGGCGCGGCTGCTGGATGTCGCGTCCGGCTGGCATGCCCGCCCCGATCAAGCCCTGACCCATGTGCTGGCGGACGACCGCGCCCGGCTGCCCGCCGTGCTTCACGGTGAGGCGGAAACGACCGGGGAGTGCGAATGCCGCATCATTCATGTGCTGGACGGCCTGCGTTGGGTGCGCTTCACGCCGTTGCCGCCGACGCCGTCGCTGCCCGGA
This sequence comes from Fluviicoccus sp., assembly GCA_036273075.1. Classification (GTDB taxonomy): domain Bacteria; phylum Pseudomonadota; class Gammaproteobacteria; order Pseudomonadales; family Moraxellaceae; genus Fluviicoccus. The sequence goes on from DASUIL010000219.1 coordinate 1,862, forward strand.
CTGAAAACCGGCGTGCTGGTGGATGTGACCCAGGCCCGCCACGCGCAGATGCGCGAGCATTTCAGCCTGGAGTCCAGCCGCCTGCTGGTAGGCGCGAATTCGCTGGGCAAGGCCATCACCAAGGTCATCCAGCTGGTGTGCGAAAACCTGGGCTGGGAGTGGGGCGCGTACTGGGCGCTGGAGCCGCATCCGATGGGCGCGCACCGGCTGGCCTGCGAATATTACTGGCACTCCCCGGAATACCCGCTGGCCGCCTTTACCCGCGAAAGCAGCGCGCTGCGCATGCGGCCGGGCGAAGGGCTGATCGGTAATGTCTGGCGCACCGCCCGGCCCGCCTGGGTCGAGGACATGGCCAACGACCGCCACTTCCTGCGCCGCGAGGGCGCGCGCGCCTGCGGCCTGCAATCCGGCTACGCCTTTCCGGTGTCGTACATGACCCCGGACGGCCGCCGCCACAGCCCCGGCGTCATGGAGTTCTTCAGCAAGCACGCCCGCCAGCGCGAGGCGCAGCTGCCCGCGCTGGCGGGCGTGATCGGTGCACTGGTGGCGCAGGCGGTGCAGCGCATGGAGCAGCAGGAAAGCATCCGCAAGCTGTCGCAGGTGGATGACCTGACCGGCCTCTACAACCGCAACCGCTTCCACCAGATCCTTGACGCCGCCTGCCTCAGCGCCACCGCCGACGGCTCGCAGTTCGGGGTGCTGTTCATCGACCTCGACCGCTTCAAGCCGATCAACGACGCCTTCGGCCACGACGCCGGCAACGCCGTGCTGCGGGAATTCGCGCAGCGCCTGCAGCAGCTGGCCCCGGAAGGCTGCGCGGTGGGTCGGCTGGGCGGTGACGAATTCGCGATGGTGACTGGCCCCGCCGAATCGGTGGCGGCGCTGAAGCTGCTGGCGGAACGGGTGCTGCGCGCCGCCGTCACCCCGTTCTGGTTCGGCGAACAGGAACTGACGGTGTCGGCCAGCGTCGGCATCAGCCTGTTTCCCGACAACGGCTGGACCGGCGCGGAACTGATGCGCAGCGCCGACGCCGCCATGTACCGCAGCAAGCAGGGCGGCCGCAACGCCCTCAATTTTGTTTCCGACTGCGCCACCGCGGACCTCGCCGAGCAGCAGTCATCGCTGGCGCAGCAGCTGACGATGGAGGCCGAGCTGCACCATGCGCTGATCAAGGGCGAGTTCTTCCTGGAGTACCAGCCGCTGTTCGATTTTGGCCGTTCGGGGCAGCGCATGGCGGCGGTGGAGGCGCTGATCCGCTGGCGGCGCGGCAACGGCGAGCTGGTGTCGCCGGAGGTGTTCATTCCCATCGCCGAGCACAGCCGGCTGATCCTGCAGATCGGCCGCTGGGTGATGGAACAGGCCTGCCGCGACCTGGCGCGCCTGCAGCGCGGCGGCTTCCCCGACCTGCAGGTCAGCATCAATATGGCCGCCCCTGAATTCGTCAACGCCCGCCTGCCGTCCGAGCTGCTGGCGCTGACCGAGGCCTGCGGCATCGCCCCGCATCATGTGTGCCTGGAGATGACCGAAGGCATGGTGATGAAACATCCGGACAAGACGGTGCCGGTGATGATGCTGTTGCGGCAGATGGGCTTCAAGATCAGCCTGGATGACTTCGGCATGGGACACTCCTCGCTGTCGCGGCTGAAGGAACTGCCGGTGTCCTACCTGAAGATCGACCGTTCCTTCATCCGCGGCATTCCCCACGACCGCGGCGACAAGGCGATCATCCGCACCATTCTCGACCTGGGGCGGCACATGGGCGTGCCGGTGATTGCCGAGGGCGTGGAGACGGATGCGCAATTCGGGTTCCTGCGCCAGTTCGGCTGCACGCTGATCCAGGGTTTTGTGCTGGGCAGGCCGAAGCGCTTGCGCGACTTGCTGGGCGCGGCGGCGGTGTCCGGCGCGGGCTGAAGCCGCCCGCCGGTTACACAAAAAACAAGCTGTTCAGCGTTTGTAGCACACAGATCATTCGCTAACTCTCTAATCTGTATAGGACATG